>NZ_JBVVPQ010000014.1:0-160267 GCF_055811695.1 Bradyrhizobium sp. MI1.3
ATGTTATCCAGGATCTTGGCGTTGTTCGGCTCCTGCTCGAACTTCACCAGCTGATTGTCCACGGTGTCCAGGCTCTCACTGGTTTCCGTCAAAAACTCCCGCAACAGATCATCCATGAAAACAGGCCTTCATACAGGGAGGGCGCGCACACAAGACGTGATGCGCCAATTCGGAATGGGGCCAGCTTCACCGCAAAGCGTTTAATATTGGTTGAGTATGTGGAAAAGAACGGAATCAACAAAGAGATAAGGCGCTCCGGACAAGCCGAAGCGCCTTGTAAAGATTTGATTAACGTTTGAGAGCGGCTTCGTGTCTACGACGCGATGATGGTGATGGCCTCGCCTTCGTGCGCGAGCCTCACGGTCAGCCCGCAAGCCTCTGCCAACAGCCGCGTATAATAAGGCTGGATCGCGTGCGCATCCGCGGCCGGGCCGCGCTCGCCGCTCAGGAGTTCGGAGATGTTCTGCGGCAGGCGCGCATTGTGTCCGGTCGCGGTGATGCGGAAGCTCATCGTCTCGCCCTCGCCGATCGGATCGATCGTCAGCGTGCCGCCGCGCGGGATCGTGTGCTGCGAAACGACCAGCATGTTGAGCAGCAGCTTGACGCGATTCTTCGGCAGCAAGATCCTCGGCAGATTCCAGGTGATCGAGCACTTGCCGTCCTCGATGTGGCCGCGCGCCATGGTCTGGGCATCGCCGAGATCGATCTGCGCGCCGGACGAGCCGGCCGCACCAAAGGCGAGGCGGCAGAACTGGAGGCGGGCGGAGGCGGTTTTCGCGCTCTTGCGTATCAAGTCGAGTGCGAACTCGCGGTCGTCGGGCTTGGGATCGTCGTCGAGCACTTCGAGCCCATTGACGATGGCGCCGACAGGGCTGATGAGATCGTGGCAGACCCGCGAGCACAGCAGCGCAGCGAGTTCGAGCGCATCTGGAGCGGTGACGGTAGCGGGTGACGAAGCGTCAGACATAAAGGGTTCCTGGAATTGCACGGCGCGGACGCGGCGAATCAAGCATGCTTGACGAATGCCGCAGGTTCTAACATTCGCAAGCCCGTGGCAGCTAGCTTGCGATCGGTTCGAAGCGGCCCTAATGCCGCGGCGAATCACTCGCGTAGGGATGGAATTACCGATGAATGAGGCATGCAGGTGAAGCGGATCATCGACAGCACGGCCGCCTCCCACCTGATGGAGCCGCTCACCGCGCTGGTGGTGAAGGCGGGTGAAGCCATCCTCGCGGTCAACCGCACCGCGATGCGGGTCGACGGCAAACAGGACGGCTCGCCGGTCACCGAGGCCGACCTTGCCGCCGACCGCATCATCGCGGACGGGCTGGCGCAGCTTGCGGGCGACATCCCGACGCTCTCGGAAGAGCGGACCCAGCTCGCCTCGCCGCCGTTCCGCGAGAGCTTCTTCCTGATCGACCCACTCGACGGCACCAAGGAGTTCGTCGCCGGGCGCGACGAGTTCACCGTCAACCTTGCCCTCGTGACATCGGGCGTGCCGGTGCTGGGCATCGTCAGCGCCCCTGCACTCGGGCTGCTCTGGCGCGGCATCGTCGGCCGCGGCGCCGAACGGGTCGGGTTTGACGGCGCGACCATCGGCGCTGCCGAGGCGATCCATACCCGCAAGCTGCCGCCCCTGGGCGAGCCCTGGATCGCCGCGGTGAGCCGCTCGCATGGGGATCCCAGAACCGAGGCGTTCATCGATCACCGGCCCAATGCCATCAGAAAGACGGTCGGCTCGGCCGTGAAATTCGGACGGATCGCGGAAGGCAGTGCCGACATCTATCCCCGCTTTGGGCCCACTTGTGAATGGGACGTCGGGGCCGGCTACGCTGTCGTGACCGCGGCCGGCGGCAGCGTGACCGACGGCAAGGGCGGCGCGCTCCGCTTCGGCGAGCGGCACGATGCCGGCTTCATCATCCCGGAGTTCATCGCCTGGGGTGACCCGCAGGCGGCAAGACTCTGACGTCGTGAAGGGGCCTACTGGCTGAGCTTGTCCTCGAGGGCCGGCCAGCGCTTGCCCACCTCGTAGAGGAAGCGCTCGGGATTGGCGGCGAAGGCGTCGCGATTGGCTTCCCGGCTGAACAGATAGAGCCGCTGCGCCGCGATCGCGAAGAAACGGGGGTTACCGGCGATGGTGACGCCCCGGGCGATATCGACCGGATCGTAGCCGCCGAACTGCGGCCCGTAGACCTCGGGATGGGCCAGGAAAGAGGCCCGGTTGCCCTCGTTCCGAAAGCGCCAAACTGCGCCCCACAGGTTCGCCTCGAACTCGGCCGTCCCCTGCACGGCCGCGCCATCGACGAAATAGGCCACGGGGTCGAAGCCCTCGATCGCCACGCCGCTGAAGCGGTTGACGACGATCCGCTCGGTGGTGGCCGCCTGCGCCGGCAACCCCGCGCAGAGGATCCAAATGCCCGACAGCATGCAGACCAGAAGGCCGATCAAGGCAATTCCGGGGCGCAAAGGGCTGGCTTCCTGCCGTTCTGCCGTCATAGTTGCTGCGGATAACATCCGAGTCGAGGGGACATCCGGCGCAACCTAGAGCCGTGCCTGTTGGCGTCAGGTTAAGGAAGCGACCGGATTCGATACCAGGGGTTCTTTTATGACTTTCGCATCACGCCTTGCCGCAGTCGCGCTTGCCGCGATGGTCGGGTGGATCATTCCGGCTTCCGCCCAGCAGCCGCCGCCGCCCGATTTGCCGCCGCCGCAGCGGACCCAGACGCCCAGCACCTATGGGCCGGACGAACTTGTGAACGCCGGCCACCGCTTCTTCGGCAACGTCTCGCGCGGCCTCGCCTCGATCATCGAGAAGGCGGTCAGCCAATGGGGCCTGCCCAACGGCTATATCCTCGGTGAGGAAGGATCCGGCGCTTTCGTCGCCGGCCTGCGCTACGGCGAAGGCACGCTCTACACCAAGAACGCCGGCGACCTCAGGGTCTACTGGCAGGGTCCCTCGCTCGGCTTCGACTGGGGTGGCGACGGCGCGCGCACCATGACGCTGGTCTATAATTTGCCCGCCACCAACGCGATCTATCAGCGCTTCGCCGGCCTCGACGGCTCGGCCTATATCATCGGCGGCTTCGGCATGACGGCGCTCACCGCCAACAACATCGTGCTGGTGCCGATCCGCTCGGGCCTCGGCCTGCGGCTGGGAGCCAATATCGGCTATTTGAAATTCACCCCGCGCGCGACCTGGAACCCGTTCTAACGTTCTGCTTTCCCCTCCGGCGACGGATCAAGGTTAACGACATGTCGGGGCTGGCTTTTTGCCGGCCCCGCATGCAATGTCCTTGGTAAATTTTTCCTTAGCTTTGGGAGTTCTGGCCCATGGTCGAACCGATCATGTACCTGGCGATCGGTTTCCTGCTCTCGATGCTGTGCGGGCTTGCGATCGTGCCGCTGGTGCATAACCGCGCCGTGCGCCTGACCACGCGCCGGCTCGAGGC
Organism: Bradyrhizobium sp. MI1.3; assembly: GCF_055811695.1. Classification (NCBI taxonomy): domain Bacteria; kingdom Pseudomonadati; phylum Pseudomonadota; class Alphaproteobacteria; order Hyphomicrobiales; family Nitrobacteraceae; genus Bradyrhizobium; species Bradyrhizobium sp. MI1.3. The sequence goes on from NZ_JBVVPQ010000014.1 coordinate 3,450, forward strand.
CGCCACGCCGTTGTCGATGGCCGAGATCCAGGCCGACAAGGACCAGCTCCGCGCCGAATTCGCCATGTCGGCGCGACGGCTGGAGATGAGCGTCGACCAGCTCAAGAACAAGACCACGAGCCAGCTCGCCGAGCTCGGCAAGAAGAGCGACGCCATCAACCGCATGAAGATCGAGCTCGGCGAGAAGAACGCCACGATCTTCGCGCTGGAGGCGCGCGAGAAGGCGGTGAAGGAGCAGCTCCGCGCCACCGAAGAGGAATTCAACACCAAGACCGCAGCCCTGCGTGCCGCCGAGCTCGCGCTGACCGACAAGCAGGGCGAGCTCGCAAAGATCAATTCCGAACTGTCCGACCGCTCGATGATGGCGGAGAGCCGTCAGGTCGAGCTGGTTGTGGTCCGTGCGCAGATCGAGGAGCTGAAGAACCGCGTCGGCGACGCCGAAAAGGAATTTGCCGCGACGCAGGCGCGGCTGGCGCAGGAGCGCACCGAATCCGAGACCGCCTCGCGCGAGCTCGGCGACGCCCGCGGCCGGGTCGAGAATCTGAGCCAGCGCGTCACCGATCTCGATCGTCAGCTCATCGTGCAGGTGAAGGAGGCCGAGATGCTGTCGGGCCGCGTCGGCGATCTCGAGGGACGCCTTGCCACGCAGGGCAAGCTGCTCGCCGAGCGCGACTATGAGAACAACCAGCTCCGCCAGGCCAACGAGGGCAACGAGCGCACCATCAAGGAGCTGCGCGTCGAGATCGCGGCCTTGAGCGGCGGTAAATCGTCGGCCGCGATGGAATCGATCCGCGCCGAAAAGACCGCGCTCGAGGAGCAGCTCCGCACCGCCCGCGACGAGCGCGCCAAGCTCCAGCGCGACATCAACGCGATCCAGCAACAGGCCGAGAGCTCCTGGGCGACCGAGCGGATGGAGAACGCGCTGCTGCGCGAACGCATCAACGACATCGCCGCCGAGGTCGCCAAGCTCGCGATGCAGCTCGAAGGACCGAACTCGCCGATCGAGGCCCTGCTTGCGGCGGAGGCCGGCCAGCCGCCGAGGCCGGCGCCGCGCCCGGCCAATGACGCCCCGACCAACGGCACGGCCGCCGGCACCCTGCCCGAAGGCGGCGGAACACTGGCCGAACGTATCCGCGCGCTCCAGGCCCACGCCTCCCGCGCCCGCCAGCAGGGCGCGTAAGCCGCCCCAATACAGTCTGACCGCTGAATTGCGGGTCCGGGGAGAAGGTTTTCCGGTCCGGCAGCGCCTCGAAACTTGACACCTTCGGCCCGCACTTCTAAATCGCGGGCTCCAAAGCGTCGGCGGCCGAAACTCGGGTCGCCTGCATGATGGTTTCGGGTGCATAGCTCAGCGGGAGAGCGTTCCCTTCACACGGGAGAGGTCCAAGGTTCGATCCCTTGTGCGCCCACCATTAGTCCAGAATTTACAGTAGCTTAGCGACTTGCTTCCCCCACATTGTGCCCCGAAAAGCCTGGGGCACAACCCGGGCACGCTGCAAAAAAGATCATTCCTCTACTTCGCCCGCCGCTCCGATCCCGACAGCAAATCAAGAAAGCTGGTTGATCTTTCACCATGAGATCCGTGTCGTCGCGCGACCTTTGGGCCCGAGTTTCGTTGGGCGCTCGGTAAGGCGAGTACGTTGGGATCGAGGCAACCTTCGCCGAGGTACCACGCGAGGAAGGTATCGTGCTTCCGCGGTTCCTTTGATGCTGCGCGCTTGCCGGTCTTGGCTGTGTTTTCCACTGGCGCCATGAGTTGCCGCCGCGTCAGCTCGGCAATGGCGAGCTCGAAACGGTGATCGAGACCACGTCGCCAGAGCAGATAGTGCTGGTTTCCAGTGACGACCTGCCGTCCGGTGAGGGACACCACATAGGGCCGCCTTCAATCATCAGGTTGCCAGCTCATGCACTGCTTCTCCGCCAGCTGTTGCCGTTGAGACTCGCGCCCGACTTAGCTCGGATCGCTAGCGCTAGTGAAGTGACGACTACGACGAGACCCCTGTGGCAACATTGTAAAGCGGTAAGGACTAATGGAGCCGGGGAGTTCGCTTTCGCATCCCGCTACCTCGGGGTCGGCTTATGGTCATCGCCCTTCCAGATCGTGATGCTACTCGGGCGTATTGACCGGTTGCGGTGCCGTAGCGCTCGTATGGCTCACAACGAAGGACCCGGCTCGCACCCTCCTGGATCACGACCGAGTACCAAACCTGCATCGAGCATTGGCGGATCGGGTCTAACCAGCTTCGTGGTGCTCACGCCCGCATTCGGATCAACTGCCATTTCGTAGTCCCGTTCAAGCAGCTCTCGCAGGCGCTCGATGCGAGCGAACCGGAATGGATGGACTGGTTTGATCATCGGGCTAGGCTCCTCGGGTCGAATGCGAACAATCGGATGATGAAACGACGAGCGCGCGACGGGTGACGCTCATGAGTCGAGTTGTCGGTTCTCCGCCGAATGCCAGTCCGCGCCATGGAGGCGGATCATCTCCCGACGGGACCGCTCGATGAAGATGCGCTCAACGCAAAAGCCGGCTGCAACTGAAGCCGCCAGCGCAAGGCCACAGGCCATATAGTCATTGATGAAATTCCAAAACATGTTGCAGCCGGCAACTCCTACAAAAGTAAGTGCCATGATCAAATTACGAAATGCCTTAACCATCCTGCCCCCAGTCAGTCGGCGAGGAGCTTACCATTGCAACCACGGCGATTGGCAGCGTTTGACCCTTGGGATGAGCCGTCTTTCTGCTCGATCAGCCTGGGTCCGGCCGCGCTGTCGACCGCCGACCGCGAACGGGGCAGTGATAGCGACGCCGGCATACTTCATCACGGCAGGCCCCTTTCCCGAATGCCCCCGGCGAGGAGCTCCGCATCCCTTTGCACGAGGGATGGACGCGCTACCCCGATGCGACGTTCACCTTGATCACGCGGCCGACCACTGAGCAATCGGTGGGCGAAGATTACCGTCTAGGCGCGTTCGACATCGGCAATCCTGAACAGTAGGACGGTCCACCGTCGTCGCCTGGGGCACAGCCCCGACCGGCGTTGAGTGCGCGAGCCCGTCTATCCAGACCGCTTTGCCACTTCTGCGACGAGCAAGTCCCGTTCGTGCAAATGAGCCTTTTGGGTCTCAATCAGGGTGTCGAGAATGGAAAACGCGAGAGCAAGATCACGTCCCTCGCGCTTGAGCTGGGCGATGACCCTCTCTTGCTCACTGATGTGTTGCTCGCCTTCGTGAAGACGGCGTTCGGCTACGATCAAGCGCTCGCGCAGGCGCGAAAGCGGCCGCTCCTGCCTCCGCTCGGTTCAAAGCGGGCGAGACGCCGTGGACCACACCAAACCTCGACAGGGTCGTTCGCCACCGCGGGAGAGCCCAGCTGTAGAGCCTCTTCGGCGTTATTGCAGTCGATCTCTTGCGCGTTCAGTGTCCTACCGCAGTCGTAGAGCGTGAAGATATAGCAGCGAATCGCAGTTTCGCAGCTGTTGTTCAGTCAGGAATTCCAACGCAGGCGTAGACGTTCCTTCTTGGACATTCACCGGCTCAGAACCTTCCGATGCGGCTTCTCGCTTCCCGAATTAACTTCCAGCGCGGATATCAAGCTTAATTTGACGCTTTGATTGCGGCGACGCGTCGGAGGGTTAGCTTTGCGCACCGGACATTGCCCTGTCCGGGAACACCCCAGGCGAAGCCGTCGCGCCATCATATTCGGCGCGGCGGTTTCGTTTGCCCCAGCACGCCCGCGAGTGCGATTTTGAAGAGGCCGTCAAAACAAGAAGCGCTCGATCTCGCCGAGATGCGTCGGCAGATCATCGCTGTGCGAAGCCGGCACTCAGAAAATTTGCGCGTTACGTATCTGCTGAACAGATTGCTGATCAAGATTGCATATCTCACTGAACCAGAGAGCCCTACTCACGCGGAGCAACTGCGCGAAGCGTTCACCCGAACCATGACGGATGTGGAGACCATCACGAGAGACGACCGCACCGCGCCGCCCGGTAAGGCTAACTAGTAGATTACATTGCAGGAGGCCATTTCTGGGTCGAGCCTACCTGTAGTCGCGGAGGTGCCGATGTATCGCGTAAACGCTGCCTTCGCGGCAAGGGGCCGCCGCTGTCACAAGCGGCGGCCCCGCCCGCGGGCGGTCTAGTAAGCACGCCGCACTACTCGGGGCAGGGATGGCACTCTCGGAGAAAACCGGTGGGCAAGCGCGAGCACTGCGGCTTCCTCGGTTTCGAGCGCGATCTTCTGCGCGAGCATCACATCGCCAGCCGCCAAGGCCCGTTCGGGAACGAAACACCACCCGATCTTAGGCTGTCTTTCTTCATCAAGTTCCAAAACATTGCTCATGGTGCCCTGATGAATTCGATATCGTCGGCCGGTGTGAGAGCCCGTGACATCGAAATAACCCTCGGCATCAAACTGCGCACGCTGATCCGGAGATAGCCAATCGCGCAAAAGACGCCGCGCACGCGCTTCCGGCCCTTTTTGCTCGAAGAAGCTCCAATACAGCGAACGCAGGGCGCGCAAACGTGCACTACTGCCGACGCCGTTGCGCCTGAACAAAAACATTTGCCGTGCCGCGAGGGTGGCTAGCCGCCGACGAGGCGCGGATAGAACAGCGTCTCGTCCGCAGTCGGATCAAATGTCCGTACGGCCTTGAGATCGCCGACTGGCGTCCGAGTAGCAGCGGTAAATCCTTGGTCTGTCAACTTCTCAAAGCGACGCTCAGCCTTGGCCAGCCCCTCGAGGGCGGTTTGGTCAAAAAAGTGTCTGCTGTCGCCTGTGTGGTCCATCACGATCTGAGTAGCCCTCGAAGAGAACTCCGTAAGTGCTAACCCTACGGCCGAAGAACCTCGCGGCGCCGGCTGGTGTTCCTAGTCCGGGGAAATTTGCTGTGTTTCCCATTAGGCGTCCCTGACCGGCATCGACGAAGCCTGATCCGCCGCGATCTGACCGCAGCGCAGCGCACTGACCTGATCGCGAAGTGGAAGCGGCATATGGAGCCGTGCATCCGGAGACGAAGCACGGCGCGACCGGGCGCCGCGGGAAAAGATGCCAACGTGGCGTCTTTTACTTCCGATACCGCGGCAAGACAGGAAACCAGAACGGACCATCCAGCACGACGCGAACCGCGCCAAGGCGCTAGGCCCCGATCCGGACCGTGTTTCAAGACGTCGCGTACCAACCGACAGGACAGCCGTCGTGGCCGCGATCCTGCTCTGTTTGATCTTCAGCCCTGGCTAATCCAGCGCCCCTTAAATGCGGCGAGACGCCGTGATTGCGCAGCCGTGTCCACGGGACTGCCGGGCGGATAGGAGTCGTGCCAAAAGAGGACCTACAAGCGGACCGCCGAATTGGAAAAGCCCGCGGAGAGTAATCGTACTCTGCCGGAGCCCTGAAAGGACATGCCGTAGGGTCATGCCACCCGCAGCGGCTACGCGGTTGCCACCGATCGCGAGCAACCACCGATCGTAGTCGACATCGACATCGGCATGCCGATCGCGGTGGTGCTGCCGTTGGCCTCGACAACGACATGTCGACTATGATGATCGACGCCTTGCTGCCGAACATCATCATTCTGCTGGCGGCCGTAGTCGGAACTATATCCCACCGAGCTGTCGACGGCATTGCTTGGCTCTGGCAATCAAGTGCTCGGCGAGGCGCCCGATGATGGCATTGTCCAATCCGTCTTTCCGCCCTTGCTCCCGTACGGCGGCTACAATGTCCGGAAGCTGCTCGGCCATGGAAATCAGTCCGGCGATCACCTTGTCAGGATCGAGGCGCGTTTCGCGTGCGAATTTCTGCCAATCGCGCAAACCAATCTGGCTGAGCTTGTAATCACCGCCGATTTTCATCGCGAGCTTGATCTTCTGCAGATCGATGTCATCGTAGGGAAGAATGCTGGCGATGTCGTAGAGGGGGGCGAGTCGTACGTGAGGGCCGCCGGCCAGCAGCAGCGAATAGTTTTTGGCATGAGCATCCGTACCCGCAATCAGCCAATTGAAGCCTAGCGCCTCGACAAACGTGTCAACGTCGACGACGCGATCCGTGGAGTAGGTGCGCAAAAGCTCGATCACGTCGGCAGGGCTTGGTCCGCCATCGTTTTGATACTTTCTGGTCGGCAGGATCCCGAGCGCCTGGCAGATATCCTCCTGGTGGACACGGACAATCTCGTTCCCACTGAACTGCCGGTCGTAGCGCTCGATGACGATGGCGATTTCTTTTCCGAAGCGCATCACCTGGGTGTCGGCGACGGGCAGACCGAGATTGCGGGCCAGTATGAGGCAGATATGTTCATTTTCCGCGTGTCCATCGAAATGGCCGGTCGGCGGTTTGAGGATATGCGTCGTCGGAATGCGCCCAGAGGGAATTCCCCATTTGCCCTTTTGCAAAAGCAAGGCGGTTTTGGGTTGGGCGCCCGCAAGGCTGAATTGTCCGGCATCGCGCGGCAACCGCCAGGCGGCGTGATCCTCGCGCAAGGTCTGCAGGCGTTTGGCGATCGCCGTTTCGTCAAGCCATTCGACCTTGTCTTCGGCGCCGCTTCGCAAGGCGTCCAGCCGATCGGGCGTGACGAACTGGAGGGCGCCGGCGCAGTCCTCGCCGACATGGGAAACAAGGGCAAACACGTTGCGCGCCGACACCTGAAATCGTCGGGCCCACCGTTCGAGCACGTGTTCGTTGTCGGGCAGGAGTCCCCAGAGGAAAGCCTGCACGGCGGAAGGTCCGTGCTCTTCGGCCGCGAGCGGCATGGACAGCGATAGCGGATAGGCTCCCTCGGCCTGGCGCCAGTCCTTGTCATAGACAAGGGTGAGCCGGCCGCGGGCGTCATTGCGCACGCGGCCGATTTCCCGGCCGTCCAGCAGAGCAACAAGTTCGCTCGTCATGCCTTTTTCTTCCTGGCGTTGGCCACGATGGCGTTGATATCGACGGCTGGCCTGGTGGCCCGGCGGGCCGGCGCTTGTTCGGTGCCCGCATCCAGGCGGATGTCCAGGGCGTCAAGGGCGCGAAGGATCAGACCGAGTTCAGCGCGCGCGTGACCGTGCTCAACTTCGATCACCCATTGGCGGCTGACGCCAATGCGTTTGGCAAAAGTCGATTGATCGAGTTTGAGCTTCTTGCGCCGGTCGCGAAGGATGGCGCCGAGTTCGGCCGGTGTGCGTATGAGCATGGGATATCCAAATGTCTACGTTCGCTTACTTTAGCATAAGTCGGCGTTCGTTGACAATTTGTGAATGTCAGCGATCGATGACAAAGTTGAATGTCATCGAATGCTGACTTAGTGCCCAACTGTCCCCAGTTGCGGCGATATGGCGTGTTCGGGAACGACTATACCGCTGCAGCGCTACGGGGAGCACTACGTCCTGAGACCGCCGCACGGCATGTTCTCGGGCGCCGTTCAGGCAATCGCATAAGGGTTCGATACCCGGGATGGACCGCCCCTACAATGAGAACGCAGATGAGGGGCATCGCTGCTGCCAGTTAGCGTCGATTCAGGAGTGAGTTGGGGGACGACCCTCCTCATTGAATCAATTCGAGCCGGATTTGGTTTCTCTGGCAATTAGCCCGAGCGGATATTCCGGCTGGTTACAAATTGGACTCCGATTTCCGAGCCGTCCAGTCGAATCAACTTGCATCGCCGGTAAGCTAATCCGACGGTTGAAAGCAGCAGGAAGAACTGGCGAGCTTTGAGCACGTCTGTCGATCCATCAATTCGAAGGCGTGCTCCGGTGTCGGAAACGTCGATGAGAATGCAATCGCGCCGCCACGTGCCGTCTAGACCTAAAAGGGTTGCCCGGTACTCGCGCTCGAAGTGAACGCGCTTTGATTTTCGCTTATCCCACATCCAATGGCTTTCAGTCCAGACCGGGCGAAGCGGAGTCAAATTGCTCCTCATCTGGCCTCGCATCCGCAATCAAATGAAAATGACAACTACCAAGAGGCAAGCTATCTGTCGGCTTGATACGATAGCAAAGATACTGAAAGCGGACGCGGCTCTCGCCACCACTTTCCGAAGATGGTTCGTGCGGGCTTGAGCGACGTCGTTGGAGAAGCTCCGGGACAACAGCGATTGAGGTCTACATAAATGGCAACACGATCGACCAATTCACTTTACGTGAAGAGGAGCGGAAGCAAAGTTGCGCAACTCCAGCTGCCGACCGCACAGAAGCTGCTGCTGACAAGATCAACAATGCCCATGAACGAACTCAATTTTGGCGAGGAGTAGACATCGCCGGCTCATCATGAAAGATTATTCAAATACGGCGCATAATTCCTGCTGGTCTCCCAATGGGCCGCTGGTTTCCAGCACGATCAGCGAGCAGTGCGCCGCATTCCCGCACCGTTCAACCCTGTGGCGCGTAAGGGGACGCGATCTCTAATCGGCAGTAGAGTAGAGCACCTGCGTTCAGATGCAGAGCAGGACTGTCGAACTCGGAGACGTCTTGGACGCGGCACAATCGCGACGCGAAGCCCATTTGGCTTCGTAAACAACTAGGCTGATGCCGCCCAATTTGAGCGCCGATGGCTACTACTCACTTTCGATCGCCCTCTGTGCGCAATGGACGCCTCTACAGTAGTCTGGGCACGGGCGAAAGATCATAGGTCTGAAATCGTTTTTGACTTCACAAGTGGCGAGTCCGGCTTTTGATTCTGGCGGTCCCCAAGTAAGGGCTTTTATCTCGAACAGGCTTTGAGGTAACTTTAAGAGGCCGCTGTCCCCCGCCAGCGGTGTCTTAGCCTCGTCGGGAGAGTTCGTCCGATGCCAACCCAAGTATGGGCTCTCGCCACGTCAATCGGTTGGACATTGGTCGTGGCGGCGATCCTGCTCTGCTTGATCTTCAGCCCTGGCTAGTCCGGCGCCTTAGCCGTCGTGATTGCGCAGCCGTGTCCACCGGAGTGCCGGGTGAATGGGGGTGAGCAAGAGGACCCAGAAGCGCCCGCGGAATTGGAAAAGCCCGCGGAGGAGAAATCATCTTGTGCCGGAGCCTCGAAAGAGCACCTCTAACGTGAGGTCATGCCAGCAGCAGCAGCGACTACGCGGCTGCCACCGATCGCGAGCAGCGAGCGAACGTAGTCGACATCGACATCGATATCGGCATGCCGATCGCGGGGATGTTGATGCTGGTGCTGCTGTTTGCGTCGAAAACGACAAGTCGATGATCGGCGGCAATCTCTTAACGATCCGCCGAACAGCATGGTTACGTAGGCGGCCAGCGCGGAACCTGCGAGCGGCGCCTGATTCCAGATCTCATGCCGTCACTGGCGCTTTCCACCGCATGAAGCGCCGCTCCAGTGCCTCCAGAATGGCATTGAACACCAGCCCGATGACGGTCATGCTGAGGATGCCGAAATACATTTGCGGGATCAGGAAGCTGTACTGGCTATTGATGATGAGATAGCCGAGGCCGGCCTTGGCGCCGACCATTTCGGAGGCCACCAGCACCAGCATGGCCGACGCGCTGGCCAGACGAATACCGACAAAGATAGTGGGAAGCGCCGCCGGAACGATCACCTTGCGAAACAGCTGCCGCGGGGTTGCACCCATGGTCCGCGCCGACTTGATCAGCAACGGATCGACCTGTTTCACCGCGGCAACGGTATTGAGCAGGAGTGGCCAGGCGCAGCTATAGATCACCATCGTGATCTTCGACAGCTCGCCGATTCCGAGCAACAGGATGAAGACCGGCAGCAGCGCAAGCGGCGCGGTGTTGCGGCAGATCTCGATGAACTGGTTCACGAGATTGCCGAGACGCGCATACCAACCGACGGCCATGCCAAGCGGGACGATGAAGGCGACCGAAATCAGAAATCCGCTCAGGGCACGCAGCAGGCTGGCGGAGACGTCAGCATAGAGCTCGCCGGGCTGCGCAAGCTGCCAGCCGGCCGCGATCACCTCCGAGAAGGGTGGCAGGAACACGGGATCGATCAGCCCGAGCCGCGGCGCCACCTCCCATGCCGCCAACAGGGCAATCAGCAGCAATGAGCGGTGCCCGAAGGCAGCCAGCCCGCGGGCCGCGGCGCGGATTCGGCCGACCGCCGGCGATGCCGGGCCTTCCACGCTGGTGAGCGGCTCTCGGCGCCCGTGTGCAAGCTCCAGCAGCGTCAACATCTCGAGACTAGACATGGGCGCCCCCTTCCACTTTGCGATCGGCTCGTGCGAAAGCGCCGGCGGTCAATTGCCCTTGCTGCGCTTTCAGCACTTCCTCGCGTAACAGACTCCAGACCTCGTGGCGCACGCGGCCGAATTCAGGCAGCGAGCGCACGTCGTCGGCCTCGCTGCGCAGCACGTCCGGAATGTCGATGATCCGCTTGATCCGGCCCGGACGCGACGTCATCACCGCCACGCGCTGCCCGAGCACGATGGCCTCGTCGATGCCGTGGGTGATGAAGACGATTGTCTTGCCGGTGGCGCGCCAGATCCGCAGCAGCTCGCCCTGCAGCGTCTCGCGCGTCTGAGCGTCAAGCGCGGCGAACGGCTCGTCCATCAGCAGCACTTCCGGATCGTAAGCGAGGCTTCGCGCGATCGCGACGCGCTGCTTCATGCCGCCGGAGAGCTCATGCGGGTAGCGGTCGGCAAAGCCGGACAGCCCGACCAGGTCGAGGAAATGCCGCGCGATGTCGAGCCGCTGCTTGGCCTTGAACCCGGCGATATCGAGACCGAACTCAACGTTCTGCGCGGCGGTGCGCCAGGGAAACAGCGCATACTGCTGGAACACGATGCCGCGGTCGCGACCGGGTCCGGCAATCGGCCGGCCATCGAGCAGAATCCGGCCGTTGGTCGGCAGCGCGAGCCCGCCCAGCAGATCGAGCAATGTGGATTTCCCGCAGCCGCTTGGGCCAACCAGGCCAAGAATTCGCCGGAGCGAACATCGAGCGTGATGTCCTCCAGAGCGATGAAGTGGCGGCCTGGTGCGCCTCCCTCCCCGCGCAGGACGAACTCCTTGCGGACATGCTCGAAACGGATCTTGACGGAGGTCATCGGGCCTCCGCCGTTTTTCCGGGACGAAAATAGTTGAACGCATTGGTGTAGGTGTTGGAAGCCTTGACCTGACCCGGCTTGAACAGGCCGTCCTTCACCAGCCAGTCGATTCATACCTGGATTTCGCTGTCCGAGATCAAGCCGCCCTTGGATACAACACCGCGCTCTTCCAGTATTTGATCGAGGAGGCATCCTCGTTGCGCTTGCGCTCGACGATGATCTTGTCGAACCGGGCCCGCACCTCTTCCGGCGGTGTGGTCTGGGCCCATTCGATGGCCCGCGAAATCCCCTCCACCAACTTAAGCGAGGCATTGGGATTATCCTTGATGAATTTGTCCCGCAGTACATAGGCACCGCCGGTGAACTGGCCGAACAGATCGGTGTCGACAAAGAGCGAGCGGATGCCACCCCGTTCCAGCGCCTTGTCGCGCAGGACACCGCCCAGCGCGCTGACCTCGACCTGACCCTGGCGCAACGCTTGCTCGCCGCTGACCGGAGGGATCGCCACCAGCGTGACCTGCCTGGCTTCACCAGCGCTGAGGCCGGACCTAGCCAGGTACTCGCGCAGCACGAACTCCAAATGTGCGCCCAGCGTGTTGACCGCGACCTTCCTGCCGATCAGGTCGTGCGCGGTCTTGATCGGGCTGTCGTCCTTCACGAAGTAGCCGTAATAGGTGTTGGCGTCGGAGCCGTAGTAGCCGACCACCGCCTTGACCGGCGCCTTCGCCGCGATCAACTTGAGGATCGCCCCATAGAACGCGCCGCCGATGTCGATATCACCGGTGACGACGGCCTGGATGTCCTGCGGCCCGCTGATGGTGTTACCGACCCATTTGAGCTTGAGCGGCGCGAGATAGCCGAGGTCCTCGGCCAGCTCGATAAACGTCACCTGCCCAGCCGATCCCTGGTATCGGATCTCGGTCTTCTCGAGCGCGGCTCGGCGAATGCCGGGGCCGTGAGGCCGAGCGCCACGGCGCCCGCCAACAAAACCCGCAACGTGTTGCGGGTGGCCCGTCCCAATCCGGCGCGCCTTGCGGGAAGCAATCGAAGTATAGCGTTCATCATTGTGACTCTCGTGAGCTAATCCGGATCAAGCGGCTTTGGCGGTCTGGGGCTTGGATGTTTTGACGCGCGTCACACTGCGGCGACCGTCGACGCTGAGCGGTACATCGCCATCGATGGTGGCCCGGCGCACAACGCGGTGCTGGTCGCCATAGTCGTTGACCGCGTAATGTTGCGTGGCGCGATTGTCCCAGATCGCAACGTCGCCGGCCTCCCAGCTCCAACGAACGGTGTTTTCCGGCGCCGTGATATGCGACTGGAACAGGTCGAACAGCTTCTGGCCGTCGAATTTCGGCAGACCAACGAAGCGCTGCACGAAATTGCCGAGCACGAGCGTGCGCTCGCCTGTCTCGGGATGGACGCGCACCACCGGATGCTCGGTCTCAAAGATCGTTCCGGTGAACACCTCGTCGAAGTGCTTCTTGTCCGCCTCGGTTGCCCGCGTCTTCACGGCATAATCATAGGCGTTGCTGTGAACGGCCCACAGTTCGTCGGCGAGCTTGCGTAGGGGCGCCGGCAGGTCGAGATAGGCGGCTGCCGTGTTCGACCAGACGGTGTCGTCGCCGTAGGGTGGAATCACCACGCCGCGCAGCACCGAGATTTTCGGATAGGCGTCGACGAAGGTGACATCCGTATGCCATTGGTCGGCGCGGCCACCGCCTCGGCCCGAGTCCAGCTCCAGGATCGACGACGTGCCCTTGATCGCGCCGACCGTCGGATGGGGCACCAGCTTGCCGAGTCTGATGGCAAAGCGCTCCTGTTCGGCATCGTCGAGATGTCCCTGGTCCCGGAAGAAGATGAGCTTGTGTTCGAGCAGCACTTGGTTGATGGCACGGATCGTCTCGTCCGAAAGCTCGCCCGACAGTTTGATGTTCCTGATCTCGCCGCCAAGTCTGGCCGCACGCTTGACGATGTCGGCGCGCGGAATGACGTTATCAATTGTTGTCGTGTTGCTCATGGTCGTGCTCTCGTCACTGCGATCCCAATGGACAAAGCTCCGCCATGCGTCGGTCGCGGAAACGACGGCAGAAATAGATGAAATCATTTCTGGCTAGGGGCCCTACTCGGCCGCAACGTGCTCCGGCAGACGGCCCGAGCCGGGACATCGGTCACTGCGATCGAATTGGAGCATGATGAAACGACCTCGCGTTGAGGTCCTGAATGGTACGAGCGATCGATCGTCAGTCAATGAAACAAAACCAGCTTTGTTTTCGGCGACAGGCAACGAACGCTTCGCCAGTGATGCTGACACTGAAAGATTCACAATGATGGCTGCCCGCCCCTCTGCAAGAGGAGCGCAATTTGACGCGACGCAACGCACTTCTCGTCCAGAGACCCGATAAAATCGTTACAGCCGCCGCCATTTCTCGTCGTGACGACTGCCCTCGTCTTTGATTGGCGCTCCGCTCGCAAGCTTCATGCTTGCATCCAATTCAACAACGCAAATGCATTTCATCGACACCAGCGTGACTGCAGACGTAGAGTCTCGCTTGCTACAGCTCCCAATGCACGCGGATCTCACAAATGAGCAAACGACGGCAGCTTTCCCTCAACTTCTTCATCTATCCAGATGGCCATCACGAGGCGGCCTGGCGCCACAGGAGTTCGGCAGCCAATCGCATCCTGGACGTCACCTACTATCAGGAGCTGGCGCAGCGCGCTGAAGCACATAAGTTCGACGCGGTTTTCTTCGCCGATGGTCCGGCGCTGGCGGACAATGTCCGCTATGCGCAGCGGTTTCGGCTCGAGCCGATCACCCTGCTCACCGCGATCGCATCCGCCACCAGCCGGATCGGCCTGATCGCGACCGCATCGACCACCTACACGGAGCCTTACAATTTGGCGCGGCTGTTCGCCTCGCTGGATCACATCAGTAGCGGCCGGGCCGGCTGGAACATCGTGACAACGAGCACGCCGCAGGCCGCGCAGAACTTTGGCTTGCCCGAGCATCCTCCGCATCACGAACGCTACGAGCGGGCGCGGGAGTATCTCGACGTCATCACGCGCCTTTGGGACAGTTGGGAGGACGACGCGCTCGTCAACGACCCCAGATCGGGTGTTTTCGCCGACACCGGCAAGATCCACGCGATCAATCACATCGGAAAGCATTTCCGCGTGCGTGGCCCCCTCAACATCTCAAGGACGCCGCAGGGACGACCGGTCTATGTCCAGGCCGGTTCTTCCGACGACGGACGTACCTTTGCGGCGCGTTTTGCGGAAGCGATTTTCACCGCGCATCAGACACTGGCGAGCGCCCAGGAATTCTATACCGACATCAAGCGTCAGGCGCGCGCTTTCGACCGCAGTCCCGATCAGATCAAGATTCTGCCCGGCATCAGTCCTTTCATCGCCAGCACGCAGATCGAGGCCGATCGGCTGCAGGACGAGTTCAACGAGCTGATCCAGCCCGAGTATTCCCTGACCCAGCTGCGCCAGATGATCGGTCTCGACCTCTCCGGGTTTGACCTCGATGGCCCCTTTCCTCGTCATCTGATCGATACCGAGGGCGCCCGCGGGGCGGCCAGCCGATTCAAGCTGGTGATCGACATTGTTGATCGCGAGAAGCCGACGATTCGCCAGCTCGTGCAGCGCCTGGCCGGCGCCCGCGGCCATTGGGTGATTGCCGGACCGCCGGAAAAGATCGCCGACAACATCCAGACCTGGTTCGAGAACGGGGCAGCCGATGGTTTCAACGTCATGCCGCCCTGGCTGCCCGGCGGGTTCGACATCTTCGCCGAGCAGGTCGTGCCCATTCTGCGCAAGCGCGGCCTATTCCGTCACGATTACACCGGCACAACGCTGCGCGATCATTACGGCCTGAGCCGGCCGGCCAGCGTCTTCTCCAACGCCATTGAGGAGATCGCATAATTCGCCTGACAACACTGATTTGAAGATGGCGCGACAGACGCCTAACGGGTTGCTTTCATTGGGTCGCTGGACGGCTAAGGCGTAAGCGAGGGGGCATTTATTTATGCCCCTCATAGCAACCTAGGTTCGGAGCGAGGTTCACTCCGGTGAACCAGGTCCTCACGGATTCGGCGAATAGATCTGTCCTTCCGCGGCCGTGCCTTGCAGACATCTTATGGCGAGCGCCGGGTTTAGCCGGCGGGTGATCAAATCTCTACGGCATCCTTAAAGTCGAAGGAATCGTCGCCCGGCCTACGCTCGTCATCGAAAGCGCAGCGAGAGCATCTCGACCGAGACGTCGGAAGCATTCCCTCTGAACGATCCAGCGCCGACTCCCGCTTGGCCGTGAAAGATCGCGGTTCGCCTGGTTTCGAGAAGTCAATTTACGTCTGACCTGCCGCGACGCTCAAATTCTGCGTTTACAAGCGAGTTTTTGACGGATTTCACCACCGCGAGTGTGTGAAGTTGCGACGTATGCTTTGGAGCTTCAGCGAGGAAGTCGCATCGGGAGCGGGCTCGGGATTGCAGCTCATCCAGCTGACCTGCAGCGCTTGGCCTGTCGAGTCGGTCAGCCAAACATCAATCCTCTCTGTTGAACTCCGCTGCGCGGAACGGTCTAACGATGGAACTCATAAGATCCGATGGTGCCAAATTTGCCTAGTCTAACAACACGGCTTGGAAAGGGCTCTGCCGCGGGCCAGGATGTACTTAGGCGATTCACCTGGGAAATCAGATCTATCAATGTCTGTCTGGACGCACTTCGCTATTTCCAGGCGAATGCGCTCGGTATTACTGGACCGCAAATGATGATCCTGATGGCGCTGACCGAATTGGAACGGAATGACGGAGTACCGGTCAACGTGGTTGCAAAGTTAATGGAGGTGGGTTCGGCCTTCATCACGAAGCATTCGAAGGAGCTCGAGAATAAACGGTTTGTGCGGCGCGAGCCCTGCACGAAGGACGCCCGAGTCGTACACCTGTCGCTAACAGAAAACGCTCGCAAACGTCTTGGGAGCATCGCGGCACAGCAGGAAGAGATTGATCAGTTTGCTTTTGATTATCTCGGCATTAAGGAATTCGCCAAATTGGCTAGCTGCCTCAGCGGTGTGAGGCATAGGCTGGAAAAAGCTCGCCTACACGCTGAACTAAAATCCTGAGATGAACTAACAAATTCAAGGGCATTTCGCGACGACAAAGATCTGCACGCATCTTTTGCGACCCGTTCACGTGATGGGTGCTCTTGGCAATCCTGGTCGCTTTGGCGATGGCACGCAACTCCAGTGTGTTGCGGCCTTCGGTTTGCGGGCCAGTGTCTTCGTGATCAACTCGGCCACTGCCTCATCCTCAACTGTGCAGGGCCCCTGAAGGCTTCCAAGCATCTGGCGATGCGTCGACGCACAAGAAGAAGCACTCGACCAATTTGTTTTTGGTGATTTCGGCACTAGCGAATTGACCTAGTCCGCTGCTAGGCTGATGCGCTCGGGCATCGCCTAAAGAAAGCTCGCTTGAAAGTCGCTATCGAGTCTTGAGGACCAAAAAACAAGCACGCGGCTTGAAGCGGCGCGCTATCCTGATCAATGTCTGATTGAATTCCAACGCTCACTATTGTTAAAGCAGCGCAGCCGAAGATGCTTGTGGTCGGTCTGCACGATAGAAGGCGCGCTGGTTATGACGGGTTTAAGAAGCAGCCGATCCGCTACCAGCCATGAAGCCAATAGGGCGCTTGTTCTATTGCTGCTGAGCGCGCCCTATCGTTTGCGAGTTTCGGCTCGAGCGATCCAGGCTGATCAAAGGGCTGCCCTCGGGTATAAGCGACTCTTGCACAAAATGATTCCGGAATGCGCCACTTATATCGTCGTGAATGAAGTATTCCATACATAGCGCAATCGACGAGGCAAGAAAGCCAGACCATGTTTCTCCTCAACCAACACATCGACCACCGCGCTCCCCTCGATACCTCGGACGCCGATACGGTGAGTGTCGAAGCCGCTCGCGAGGTGGAGCGGTTTCTCAAGCATCGCGATGGCCACAAGGAAACCCCTCTTGTTTCTTTGCCAGGCCTTGCCCGCGAGATTGGAGTCGGTTCGATCCATCTAAAGGACGAAGGCCAACGTCTCGGCCTTGGTCAAAGCATTGGGAGGTTCCTATGCCGTGATCCGTCTGGTGCTTGAGGAAGCAACTCGGCAGCTCGGTCGCGATGTTGACGTGTCCGACGTGCACGCACCTGAGGTGAATTCCGTGGCAAAAGGTATGACGGTCTCTTGTGCCACGGATGGCAACCATGGCAGATCCGTTGCCCAAGGCGCCCAGCTCGTTGGTGCAAAATGCGCCATCTTCGTTCATTCAGGCGTGAGCAACGAGCGCATCGCTGCCATCGCCCGCTTTGGCGCGCAGATGATCCGCGTCGACGGCAACTATGACGATTCTGTCGTCCAAGCAGCCCGAGTTGCGGCTCAAGAAGGCTGGATTACAGTGTCTGACACGTCCTGGCCTGGCTATGAGCGGATCCCGCGCTTTGTAATGCAGGGATATACCGCCCTTGTGAGCGAAGCACTACGCCAGTTGCCGGAGCCGCCGACACACGTCTTCATCCAGGCAGGCGTCGGTGGGATCGCCGCAGCCGTTGCTGGACATCTATCAATTCTGTTCGACGACGACCGCCCGTTCTTCACAGTTGTTGATCCCTCGCGGGCAGCATGCCTCTTCGAAAGCGCGCGGGCCGGGCATTCTGTCAAGGTAGATCGTGGGCAACCGATCGTGATGGCGATGCTCGAATGCTACGAGCCTTCGCTCGTGGCTTGGCGCATCCTTTCGCGCACGGCGGATGCTTTTATGACTGTCGACGACGAGGACGCAATCAGCGTGATGAAACGACTGGCAAATCCGAGGATGGCGATCCCGTTGTCGTTGCAGGCGAAAATGGTGGTGTTGGCCTCGCAGCATTACTGAAGGCTGCTTCTGACCTGACCTTGCGTGGCAAGGTCGGTCTTGGACCCAATGCACGGGTCTTTCTGATCAACACCGAGGGCGCGACAGATCCTCTCCTGTACGAACAGCTCATCGGTGCGACGCCAGCGCAAGTGACCTCGAAGAATATTAAACCGGTCAACTGATGGGGCGAGCTCGTGAGCCTTTCGTAAGCCCGTCCCATCCGTACGCTTTGGGACACTGGCCAGCGTTCCGCCCTTACAGAAGGCTCATCGCCGCGCAGGGGTTCATGTCCCTTCGAGCTGGGCACGCGGATTGGCTCACTCACAATGAGGGGTTTGAGATGCGCCGGTTCTCTCTGACTTGTCGGTCGGACTCAAACCCGGCACTACAAACTTCATCGCGGGTCAATCGGGCGCCGGCAAATCGACGCTCACGCAAATCTCGCAGAAGTCGAATCCGAGCGAAAGCGGCTCAGTGCGCGTTGCTGCCGAGGATCTAACCGCGAGCTGCCCGCAGCATCACGTTTCGCACGTTGACCAGGTAAGCCGTGTAACGGCAACTTGAGGCGTGGGCCGATCTCTGCAAAACCGGCCTTCAGGTATAATGCTGAGTTGGGGCTACGGCTCCACATTGGTTGCCTCGGCGCCCCCACTTCGAGCTGGCCCCAGCCTTTTACCGTCCCTAGGCCCACCGCAGCCTCAATGAGACGCATCGCGACCCCAGACGACCGCTGATCCGGCACCACGTAGAGTTCGGTGATAATACCGTAGGTTCCGCCCGCAAAAAGGGCGGCGCTTTCCGACAACATAATGAGGCCGACCGGGCGTGACTCCGTGAAGGCCAAAAACCCATGGACGCGCTCTTTCATGGCCAAGAGGTCGACAAAGAGCTGGGTATCTGGTCCGCCCTGCTTTTGTCCGCCCTCAAGTTCGGCAAGTAGGGCGGCAACCATGTGAGTCACCGTTGTAGCGTCGCCGTTAGAGACTTCACGCGTGGTCACCATGTCACATCCTCCGTCAAGTTTTACCAATGTACGACCTGGTCCAGCGGCGGCATCGGGGCAGGAGCCTGCCGCAGCACCCGATCCAAAACAGATATGCCGCAGGGTTGAAGGTCAGATGACGTTTAGTTCACACCGCGGTGATAGCGTCTTTGTGTCGCTCCTAGCTAAGCTAAAATATCTGGGAAACTCGAAAGATAACTTTGCCGAACATCGTGATGATCGCACGGAGCAGTCTCTTCTTCTTTGGACTTGCGTGTCGCCCAAAATCGGGCGGATCGTGTTCATGCGCGGACGTTACAGGAGCGAGGCTAACCGCTTGCGAACAGGCTCACGGATTATGGTCTACTCTCCCCCCTCGTAGAAAGCTCGAACGGCAGGCCGACCCGCGATTTGCCGGATCCAGTCTCGATCAATCACATTTGACGGTCCCATGACGTGGTTGCGCGCGTGGCGGAAAACACGCTCATCCGTCCGCGGGAATAATTGAAATACTCGCCTTGTCGAAGCTGTTGTTGGGGATCATGAGCGTCCCTACCGCCGTCATTGCTGGCATCTATGCTCTCAGAGAATCGTGGAACACGCGAGTCCATGGCACACTGTTTTCGGTAGCGTTTAGATAATCAGTTTTTCTAATTTCTCATCGGACGCGCCATTTGTTGCCGCGCCGATGAAGAACATCACGGACGCCCGACGAACGCGTGCAACTTGGTCGTTGAGCTCGCGATTGAGGCCGGCTTCTCTCGTGTTCTTCGAATAGACAACATCCCGTCCTGATGAGCCGGGTTCACCGCGTGCCATCGCATTGCCGTTAAATGCTTTGAGAGCATCGTCGGGCCGTATCGCGCGAGACGTTTCTATCGTTCACTTGGATCACTTTACGATCTGTTTGTTGAAAGACTGTTCTATGCTTGCCGACACGCGCTACTCCGTGAGCACGTCGCGGAAGATCGCTCAGGCATAAGCGGTAGGCTTCTGCCATCGCAAAATCAGGAAGTGCTGCACGAGGACGATTCGTAGCGGCTATGCGCGCCTACCACTCCTGTCGGCGCGTAAACGGCACGGATGAGGCAGACGTCTGAAGTGACTTACGTCACTTTCCTACATTCCTATGACGGGAGCTTGCCGGCTCAGGCGCGATTCCGCCTTCATCATTGCACCGGCTAGCATGAAGGACGGCTTAGTTGGTTCGGGATTATATCCAATCTGCGCCATCGTGACATTCCGCCATCAAGGCGTATCGGCATTCCTCTGCAGCGGCGCCGTCGGAACGATGTTGAACGACGTGATAGCCATTGTCGTGCAGGTACCGTAGGAAGGCGGGCTTCATCGCGGCGGTATGTGCCTTGGCGTCGTGAAGCAGAATGATCCCCCTGCGAGCTTCAAGAGTTGCGCAGCAAGCTCCTCCGCCGGTTCGTGGGTGTAGCCTGCGAAGATGATCTGGTTGAGCTTGCCTGCCTGTTCCTGGTTGGCGCTGACGATATGTGGAATGCAGTGACCGTAGGTCACCACCCACCAGGATGATATAGCATCGATAATTCGGCGACCGTCAGCGGTGCGGAGATAAGCGCCATCTCCCCGCACAACTTTTGTCATCTCCTCTTGGAGCGCATGTTGTGTGAACGGGTGCCAGATCGGCGACTTCGGCTTCGTCGTCATTGCTTGAATTGATCAGCATGGAAAGCGGTTTTGAACGGGGCCTGCAGCGTGTCTGCCGCGAGGGGAGACAGCCAGGGCAATCGCCCTAGCCAACGCGCCCGCCCAATCTCGCGAATCGCGATCTGGGTCTCAGGATTGGGTTCCCCAATGAAGGCTATCCCAAGAATGGGGATCTGGCGTTTTCGCAGAGCCTCTATCGACAGCAACGAATGATTAATGGTGCCAAGTGCCGTGCTCGCGCAAAGCACGATTGGAAGTCGCCATCGCTCGAACACATCAATGTAGAGTGTATCGCCCCTGAGCGGCACCATCAGGCCGCAGCGCCCTCGATCATCAACGGTCGCTCCCCGGTGTCTGGCACATTGAGCGAATCTGGCTCAATGCGAACTCCGTCAATTTCAGCGGACTGACGTGGCGAAACGGGAGTGCGAAGTCGGTAAAGCTCCGGCATGATGCGATCGGGCGAGAGACCGCCGAGCCGCGCGACAAGTTCGACATCAGTCTCTCCTTCGAGACCGGCCTGAATCGGTCTCCAATAGTTGGCGCCAAGGAGATCGGCGAGCCCCGCGGAAAACACCGTTTTTCCGATTCCGGTGTCTGTGCCTGTCACCACGATCCGCTGACTCATCGAGCTTCACCTCTCGTCTCTTCAATAAACGCGCCGAGCCCTGAACGCACCTTGTCCGCTCCGACCTTGGTCGGCTGGAAGTTTTCATCTTTGCGTCCTATGTTGCCCGGACTCTGAGCCGAATTTCCGCAATGCTGGGCAGCTCGTTGCCGAATTCCGCAGCTAATCAGGAGATTGCAAAGCTTTCATCTCACAAGCCTCGAGGCTTCTGGGTCTGCCTGAGCAAAGCACGAGAGGCGTCTAAGTTCTGGAGCCCCTTCACTGCCTATTGCCACGCCGGCCTGAATCGGTTCGCAGCAGGATTGCACCGAGGAGATGGGTGAGCCCGGCCGCAAAAACGTCTATCTCATCCGGTACTCCGCATCGGTCACCACGACCTGTTGCTCGAGCTCCATCTCTTCTCTCCTCGAACATAGCATCGAGCATTGCACGCACTTCAGCCTCCGCAAGCGTCAGTGAAATTCGCAGACGAGCCGTGCCCGCCGGCACAGTCGGCGGCCGGATTGCGCGAATATCGAAACCGCGCGCCTGCAGTCTCGATGCGAGCCGCATCGCACGCGCGTTGTCGCCCAGGATAGGGCACGCTCTGCGACTCCGAGGAACTTCGCCCACTGGGCGCGCCAATCTCTCGATGCGTGAACGCGATCAGCTTGGCCAGCCGCTGCTGTCGCTTTGGTTCCTCCCGCAGGATGAAGAGTGCCTCCCGCACGGCGACGGCCATCAATGGTGAGGGCGCGGTGGCGAAGATGATGGATGGCAACGATTGACCATGAAGTCGCGCAGCACGCCCGAGGCCACGACAAGCGCCCCGGCCGCTCCCAGTTCTTTGCCGCAGGTATGGACAACCAAGAGGTTCTCGCGCCTTTCATAAGGCGCTGTGAGCCCTCGACCCTGCTCCGCGTAAACGCGCGTGGCATGGGCCTCATCCACTACGACAAACGCATCATATCGATCCGCGATCGCGATCAGCTCTTTGAGCGGGGCAAAATCGCCATCCATGCTGTAGACACTTTCAACCACGATCCAGACGCGGCCCATTCCACCCGTGGCCCGCCAGTCACAAATTGTGCTTTCGACCGATTGAGTATCATTGTGGGCGGTTAGAGGAAACTCGGCCCGGCCAGCACGCGCCCCTTTCATGGACACTTGCGTGCACAAGAGAATCGAGAACAAGCAGATCACCCCGCTGAGGCAGCGTTGTCAGGCTGCAAGATTTGCGAGATAGCCCGCGGGAAAAAGCGCGCCTCCGCCCCAAAGAACCGAGCTGCTTCCGCCTCGGCTGTTCTTCGCAATTGCCACGCAGGAGCCGCAACCCGCCGGCCCGACCGGGGTGCCCGCCTCGAGCGTGGCCGTGACAGCCTTTTTCATGCGCGGCGCGCTCGCCAGCGCCAGATAATCATTCTCGATGTGAAATCTGCCCCACTGCGCGGCTTGAGGCAGCGAAGACGGTCGTCTTCGTTCAGGGCATGCAACTGCGCGACATAGTCGGCAACTTTGACCGCAAGGCTTAACGTCACTCTTCAACTCCCAGGATCGCGCAAGAAAGTCTGTTGGCCGCCTAGAGCAAGCTCAAATATCGGCCTCTTGGCTTCGACCTGGCAGAATGCGAGTTTCTCGATCGACGAACACAACGTGTGGCTTGAAAGGTCTTGCCTCCGTCTCGTCAAGCGACTCGTATGCCACGACGATAACCTTGCCTCTGGGCATCGCGAGTCGCGCAGCCGCACCGTTCAAATCTATGGAGCCCGATCCGCGGGGGGCTTCCACCACATAGGTCGCGAAGCGCCCCGGCTTCCAATCTTGTAGATCTCGACGCGTTCGTGGATCAGGAGTCCTGCCGCATCCAGCAGCGCACGATCATTCGAAACCGAGCCATCGCTGTCCAGATCGGCTCCAGTCACCCAGACGCGATGGATTTTGCCTTTCATCGAGATAATCTGCATTGTCACTTTCACTCAAGTTACGGCACAGCTGCGCGCTGCCTCTTTCATTTAGTAGGCCCGGACGAGATGCCGAGCCGGTCCAGCAAGTTGGCATCACGGTCGCGCTGCGGGTTCTTAGTCGTCAACAGCACATCGCCGATGAAGATTGAGTTTGCGCCGGCTAGAAAGCATAGGGCCTGCACACAAGGAAGGAACGTCGATCGAATCCACAGTGCAAACGCGAGATAGTCGTTCTGCAAGAGGTCGACGATCATAGTGTTCTCTGCCGGGTCCTTTTCGGATGCGACCAGCCTATCAGCGCGGCGCTGGTCTTCCTTGGAATCAGCGGATCGCGCGATCGTACCTTTGATGGGTCGCGTTCTACCTGTCGTCCGTCAAGCTTCAGTAACGGTTCCGGCGAGCTCGACGCAATGGTGAGCTTGCCGTAGCGCAGCAGGGCTGTAAACTAGCGACATCGCTCCTGCGGCACCCATGATTCGTCACATCGTCCTATTTAGCGCCAAGAATCAGGCTCAACTTGCCTTAGCATTCCATCATAGATAATCAGAGAAATTATCTATGAACTGTCGGTTTGGAGTCAGACTAGACGATGCGACCTACTCATGCCCTGATTTTGCGGTAGATAATCTATGATTGGCCCTGACCAAAACGCGACGACTGCGGGGCGCATTGCTGAGGCCATCGGTGAGCGCATTATGAGCGGCGAACTGCAAGCTCGAAACCTATGCCTCAGTGCACCACCTCGTGTCAGTCGTCACGGGTGAACTTGCAGAAGCCCAAGACGCCGTTTCCTTACTTCGGGCTTGCTTCCCCGGCGGTTCCATCACAGGGGCACCGAGGGTCCGCGCGATGAAAATTATTACGAACATCGAGGCTATGGCGCGAGAGGTCTGTTGCGGGGCGATCGGCTTCATCGGTTTCAACGGGCACATGGATACGAGTAATGCGATCCGCACTGTCACGATCAATGACTAACAAGCGGTGTTTCACGCCGGTAGCGGTATAACCGCGATGTCAGAGCCAGAGGCCGAATACCAGGAGACGCTCGCGAAGGCGTAGCGCATCTTTGATGCATTTGGCGCTAAAACACCCGGTGGATTTTGATCGTCATCATCGACAACTACGACTACTTCGTCTTCAACATTGCGCGCTATTTCCGCAGGTTAGGTCAAGCAACTGAGGTGTTCCGGAACGACGTGGTCGGCTCAGCGAACTTGTTCGCCTCAAGCCGCGCGCAATCGTTATCTCCCCCGGTCCATGCACGCCAACGGAAGCCGGAATATCTACCGCCGTCGTCCGCGAACTTTCTGGGCGGCTCCCGATTCTCGGCATCTGCCTCGGACACCAGTGTATTGGCAGCGTTTTCGGCGGACGTGTCGCGCGTGCACGTCGCCCTATGCACGGCCGGTCCTCGTACGTAACGCATGATGGCCTTGGGTTGTTCAAGGACCTCCCCTTTCCACTTTGCGTCGGGCGCCACCATTCTCTCGTTGTCGAGCTCGATTAGGCCTGCGCGCCGCACCTCACGGTCACCGCGCGTTCGGACGAAGGCGCGATCATGGCTATTGCACATCGCCATCAACCAACCTATGGCGTGCAGTTCCCCAGAGTCGATACTTACGCAGCAAGGGCACGTCTTGCTCATGAATTTGCTGCGACTTGCAGAGACTTCCTAAGCGTGACGATCGGATACCAGGAACGATCCTTCCTGGCTCGTGGCGAGGTCGTCACTCGGATGAGGCGGCACAAAATGGAGGAAGCCGCTGGCCCATTGCAGGGAGCCACCGCGTAGCGGCACCGTCATCAGAAAGAAGCATCGGGCATGGCGCAATTAGGGTGACAAGGAGAACTTACGCGGATTCCTGGAGCGAGGCCCGGCAGCAACGATGTAGGCGTCCTTCCAGCGCGAGTCGCAGACGAGTTCTCGAAAAAGCGTGCAGTGCCCCATGGGTTACGCTCGCGTCAGTGAGAAAACTCAAATTTTCGAGCGACATAGGAACACTATTCCGGGCTGCAAGGTTCTTCGCCTCAGGGGCAAGAATTGCGGAGTTCTCTTTCATGGCTACGGGCGACACTCGACATATGTTTGAGCAAACCGACCCGAACGGGCTGGCCGAGGCTGAACAGCGCTTCAGGGAGCTGACCGGCCAAGGATTTACCGCCGCCACCCGGACCTCGTCCGGCGAGCTCAAGGTCACACGGTCATTCGACTGGACTGCGGATGAGACGCTATTCTATCCGCGCCTCGTCGGTGGTTAGCTATCTTCGCGGAACGGCAAATGTTTCTGTTCAGGCGCAATGGGGCCGGCAGTCGGGCGCGTTTGCGCGCCCTGCGTTTGGTCTATTGGAGCTTCATTAAGCAAAACGGCCCGGAAGCGCGTGCGCGGCGTCTTCTGTGGGATTGGCTATCCCCAGAGCAGCGTGCGCAATTTGATGCCGAGGCTATTTCGAAGTCACGGGCTCTCACACGGGTCGACGATATTGAATTCACCAGGGCAGCGTGAGCAATGTTGTGGAGATCGACGAAAACGGCCAGCCAAAAATCGGGTGGTGCTTTGTTCCCGAACGCCCCCTGGTGACCGGCGACATCATGCTCGCTCAAAAGATCGCGCTCGAAACCGATGAAATGGCAGTGCTCGCGGTTGCGAATAAATTCTATCCGAATCCTATTCGACTCCCTCGACTGGTGCGCCGCGCCTACTAGCGTTGCTCATGGGTGGGCCGCTTGGTGCGGGCCGGCGAAAAGCGCCTGTACGTGAAACGACGGCTCTTTCGCGACAGCAGGTAAGCCTCGCCAGACTGGCGTTTTGTTGCAATGCGATCCGGCTATTAGCCGTTGGCGAGATGCCCTGCGCGCATTTCGCGCCAGGCATTTCTCAACCTCTGCATGGCATTTTCGAAGGCTCCGCGCAGCCATTGCGCGTGAGCGGTGCTGACGCTGTTGGGGAGATAGCGTTGCGGGCCCGATGCGCTACGCTACGAGATCGCGCACTTGTAAAACGAACTCGGCGGCAGGGGTGGACCATCGCTACGTTCCGTAAGTTGGGTGTAGTTTCACGAGCGATCTCTCTGCGGTGATCAGCCGGATGCATAAGGAGTTGAAGTCATGCCTCGACCTCAACGCTCCAGGGCTTGGCGGCGCTCTTTCCTTCAGCTCTATGACGGCGCCTCGCCTGTATTCGAGAAGCAAGCGCATTTTCCTGCAGTTCTTATACCTCAATCCAGCAAGTGAGATCGTTTCATGCACGACCTCCGCGCAAAGCGAATGGCGTCCACGCAGTCATATACTTAAACTTGTTCGGGGGCTTGATGATCAGGCGCTTTCTTGCTGCATGGCGAAAATTGGTCTCAGACATGGTCCACCTTGCGCAGTAGCGGCCGAAGGAAATTCAGCTAAACACCTGGCAGTGCGATCGTGCAGGGCGCCTACCGTGCGGTGGCCACTGGACGGCTGCCCGAGTCCTGCATGACTTGGCTAGGACGCTTCGCTTTCCACGAAATCAAACCGCAACTGTTCGGGATTACCGACGGCCAACTATGATTTGACACGTCGTATTCTTCACCGCAAAAGACAAGGCATACATCGACAAAGTAATCGAAGCCCTTTCCGTTCTCGCCAAAATCCCGTACGCACGCCGGCTTGAAGTCGCTCGCAACCGGCAAGAGTGACCGGCCAAACGAAATTGACGTGATCGTCTACGGTGAGTTCGACGACGAAGGCGCCTCGAAGCCTATAAAGCGCCGAGCTTTACCACCAATCGATCCGGCAGGTAAGCCGCTGCGAGAGCTACGTCTCGCGGCCGCCTACAGCTTGTCTGCAGATGCGGAGCCAGTATGTTCGGCAGGCCCTCGCTACGCGCGTGGTTAAGCTGACAGGCAGTAGGGGTTTTGGGGTGATATAACGCTCGCCTTCGGCGGGCCGAATTACGATCTTACATATATCGCTGAGCGACAGAGTCATGCAGTAGTGGAACTGCAGTGGATCGAGCCCGTCACAGCCATGCGAGGCCTCTCGCATCGGAGGCACCTAACGTGCCTGGATAGGCATCGAGAGACGCGGTACTCGGGCAGCATTCGCATATGACGTGCGATCCGTTCTGGGCTTATATGATCGCGGACGGGAAAGGTATTTGCAACGGAGAGACCATTGTGGGTGATCCGAGGGTGGCACTTCGCGCTCTGCTAGTGACAGCACTCTGGGATGATAGGGCGATCATGCTCTTGCCCATCGGAATCAAGCGACATACGACGTGTAGTTCCATCCGGAGTCGATACTCGCACCGCAAGGGGACGCAGTATTCGCAATCTTCCTACGGCTTGCAGAACTTCCTTAAACGCGGTCGTATAGATCGGTTTCACAAATGCGCAGCTCGATAACATACCGGTCAACGCGAAAAGAGCAGTATTGCGGAAATATGGGTCGAGTTCATTTGATGCGGGCAGCACACAGACCGCTAGGCCGGTTGAACTTATCAATACCTTTCAGGTGCTCGGATCAATAGAACTCTATCACGTTTGAAATTTCCGGATGCCGTTCTAGAATTCACAGGATAAGCGGCATCTGCTCGCGCGTTTTCGGGCTCTGCTTCTGCCGTGCCGATCTTGTAATTATTGGATGCGACCATCCCGTGGCACCGCCCATGATCAGAGTAGCCCGACCTGGTTTAGCCGCGGATGCTTAAATCGGGCGAGCGTCCGTAGAGTTCGCTCACGCGCGCCAGCGGTCTCGCTTCCCTCCGCTCTGGTTCAAAACGAGCGAAACGCCGTGGGCGGCACTTCGCGTAGAGCTTCTCCAGGCGCTCTCGCAGTCCATCTCTTGCACGTCCAGTGTCATGTCCAATCCTCTAGCGATAAGATCCGGCAAACCATGAATTTTGATCGGTGGGGCGCGGAGGCTGAAAAGCAGAAGGTTCCTGCTCGCTTGCACGCTCGAATCTCGGTTCCAGAATTAACCTCGACCCAGGGCATCAATTAATTTGGGGTTTTGATTGCGGCAACGCATCGTAGCGTTGCGTTCACGCACCGGACATTGCCCCGTCCGGGTTCACCCATGCGAAGCCGGCGCGCCATTATATTCGGCGCGGCGGCTTCGTTGCCCGGCCACGCGCGTGCGCTCGATTTTGATGCGGGCGTCAAGAGATGGAGCGCTCGAGCTCATCGATATGGGACGGCAAATCCCTGCTTCTGCGAAGCCAGCACCCCTAACGTATCTTTAGGGCAGGCTAACAATCGAATATCTCAGTGACCCACCGAGCCCTGCTCACGCAGACAGTTGCGCGAGGCGTTCACCATGGAAGAGAACTCCGCAAGCCCTATCCCTGACGCAGAAGAACCTCGCGGCGCACCTTAGTGTTTCTGGTCGCGGAGAAATTTGCCGTGTTTTCCGTTGGGCGGCCCGCCTGCAATCGGCGAGGCTCCGGCGTATCGACTTAGAGTGGGTCCGCCATCGAGCCTGGTCAGCTCACAAGGGGCGTCATGCCGATCGTGACGGGGCGACTTGCTAGCATTGGTGTGGTGATTTTACTCTGCTGTTGGCAGGCGACGGACGAAACAGAACTCGCGGCAGGTCCCGCGGCCTCACTCGGATAGCGCGCTGGTGGGGAGAGGAAGCCCTGGCCAATACTGTCCGTCCTTGGTCGGCCGAGGTCCGAATATCGCCTG
Source organism: Bradyrhizobium sp. MI1.3 (assembly GCF_055811695.1). Taxonomy (NCBI): domain Bacteria; kingdom Pseudomonadati; phylum Pseudomonadota; class Alphaproteobacteria; order Hyphomicrobiales; family Nitrobacteraceae; genus Bradyrhizobium; species Bradyrhizobium sp. MI1.3. Next base: position 32,216 of record NZ_JBVVPQ010000014.1, read on the forward strand.
ACCAACTCTTATGACATCGGCACCTTCCTCGATTGCTATCTCGAAGTCGCTTGTCATCCCCATTGAGAGGAGATCAAGTCGCGTCGATGTTCTATCGCGGAGTGCGTCTCGAAGCCCGCGCAGCAACTTGAAACATTCGCGAACCTTGTCCGCCTCTCCGCTCAGGACGGCGAGAGTCATCAAACCGCGAGGGACAAGGGCTGGATAGTCGGACAGCCGAAGAACAAAATCCTCTACCTCGTGGGGCAGCAGACCGTATTTGCTCACCTCACCCGAGGTGTTGACTTGGACGAACACGTCGAGATGCCGGCCTTCGGCGCTCAGGCGGGCCTGGAGCGCTTCCGCCAATCTCAAGGTATCCAACGCATGAAACTCGTTCGCGAACTTGACCATCGATTTCACTTTGTTCGTCTGGAGGTGACCGATGACACTCCAGTTCAACGACAGGTCGGCCAAATCGCGGACCTTGCTCTCCGCCTCTTGGACCTTGTTCTCGCCGAACTCGCAAAGGCCGAGTTCGGATGCGATACGGATAATCGCGGCGGGTACGGTCTTGCTGACAGGCAAAACACGAACTTCTGAACGGCTGCGGCGAGCCCGCATACAAGCCCGATTTATGCGCTGCTCAAGCTCATCAAGGTTGGAGCGCAATAACGAGCGCGGATCGTCCGTGAATCGGGCGCTATTCATCTGCGACATCGCGAATTCCTCGCTTCCACGTCCATGGTGTTTGACATGGCAAAGGCCAATGATTTCGGTAGCACATAAAGCAGGGCCGAGTCCGGCTAGTTCGTCAGAACCTCTCACATCGACGCATAATCCAGGCCGTATCCCCCTCATAGGGACGATCCTAATCCCAGACAAGGTGCTCCGGATCTCGCGATCCGCCATCGCCCAACTCGCCGCTCTGGCTCAGGGAGGACAGCACGGAAAGTTCTGTGCTGCTCGGGAGAGACAATTCACGCCCCTCCACTCACGAGTAAGGTTCATATTCGTTCAAAATCGGGGCAGTTCTGGTCTGACGACGCTGAGCGGCTTGAACTTTGCGCACCCAGCCCTTCATCGCTAAATCCATGTCCGACCCACATCCAGATGCTAAGGTTTGCGCTGCGTCGGCGGAACAAGGGTCGCGGAGTGCCCGACGCTCAAATCCCGGACCTGCACCGTCTCAAATCGCTGGGTTGGGCCCACGGCCTGAACAGGTGAATCGGTCGGCCGATCCGTGGATTATGACGAGAAGATAGGTTTATCGATTTGGTTCTGAATTGCGCTACGGAGTTGGTAGTCCCAGTAGAACGTTGTCAATCAGTCGGGTCGAACCAACGTAGGCTGCGACACAGAGCGCCGCCGGAAACCGCAGGGGACTCTCGGCGCGCTTGAGCGTATCACCGTCGACAAGTTCAAGATATTGCAGCCGATCAACTGTCTCAAGTTGCCGCTCGGCGATCGCAATCAGCTTCTCCACCTCGCGCACTCCTGCGCGGAATTCTTCCGCCGCGGCGAACAGTCCACGACTGATGGCAACGGCTCGCCGACGTTCTTCCTTGCTGAGATACCGATTGCGGCTGCTCATCGCGAGCCCGTCCGGTTCCCGAACGGTTGGCACGGTGACGATCTTGATGGGAAGATTGAGATCTGTCGCCATGCGACGCACGACCGCGCATTGCTGAAAATCCTTTTGCCCGAAAAACACGACGGCCGGATGCACCATGTTGAACAGCTTGCACACGACGGTCGCCACGCCCCGAAAATGCCCAGGCCTGAAAGCCCCGCAGAGTGGTTTCGCCAGTTCGCCCGGCTCGACGAAGGTCTCGAATTGAGCCGGATAGACTTCCTGTGCACCCGGCGCGAACACAATCTCAACACCGGCATCGCGGCACAATTTTTCATCGCGCACGAAATCGCGAGGATAGCTGCTGAGATCCTCGTTTGGTCCGAACTGAGCCGGATTGACGAAAATGCTAACGACGGTGACATCGCATTGCGCTCGGCTCGCGTCGACCAGGGCCAGATGGCCATCGTGCAAATACCCCATTGTAGGTACTAACCCGACGCGTTTGCCCGCGCTGCTAGCCTTCGCTAGCTCACGACGAAGCTCAGCGACCGTGGTAATCGTTTGCATCGTTGCACCTTACATCAGGTTGGGTTGGGAGGAGCCCAGGTTGCGATAATGTCACTCAGGCTTTCAGGAAGCCTATAGCACTCCTGCGGCGCCGGTAACGCACCGGTGCGGACATCGGCAGCCCAGCGCGAGAGCGCCTCTTGTAACATCTGAAAACCATCTGCATAGGCGCGAACGAATTTGGGCCGATGACCTATGGTTAGCCCCAGCACGTCATGGAATACGAGCACTTGGCCCGAGCAGTCGGGACCCGCGCCGATTCCGATGGTTGGTATCGATAGCGATTCGGTCGCTCGCTGGGCTAGCTCGGCCGGAATGCCTTCAAGCACCAACGCGAAGCATCCGGCCTCCTGCAGACGGTGAGCGTCATCGAGCAGCCGTAAAGCGTCATCGGCGTTCCGGCCCTGCACCTTGAATCCGCCCATGACATTGACGCTTTGCGGGGTGAGGCCGAGATGGCCCATGACAGGAATTTCGCAATCGACCAAGGCACGCACCATTTCCACGCGCTTGGCCCCGCCCTCGAGTTTCACAGCATCTGCGCCTCGCTGCAGGAACCCTCCAGCGTTGCGTATCGTCTCCTCCGGACCAAGGTGAAAGCTAAGAAACGGCAGATCGGCCACGAGCAGGGCGCGGGGCCTTGTGCGTGCAACAGCCTCCAGATGATGGTTCATCATTGCCATGCTGACCGGCAACGTGTTGTCGAATCCGAGACAGACATTGCCAACGCTGTCGCCCACAAGAATGATATCGACGATGGGGTCGGCGATGCCTGCCGTAACCGCATCGTAGGCGGTGGTCATGGTGACACGCCGCCGCTCCTGCTTCCACCGCTGCAAGATTGGGATCGTGACCCGCTCAACTGACACTTCCGAAGCGTGGCTCATTTTCGATACGTTCCATCAACTAGGCGAAGGGAAATCCGATTCCGACGCGGCCGAGTATTACGCGCAAACTGGGACCATGCTTTCGTATGGAGGACAAGAGAAAACTGTCAACCGTGAAAGAAAGAAAGAAAGAAACATACGTCTCCAAGGTCGCGACCGAGTACACAAACATTCCAATGGTCGCGCGACCACCAAGCAAGAACTTTCAAAATTCAAATTGTCATGTGGAAGCACCTTGTGTCACGCCGCGCCTCAGGGCGCGCTGGGGCGGTCGGAGCCATTCCAGATGAGAGCGCACGGGACGACGCAGGGTGCGCTGATCTAGTCGTGTCGAAGCGCTGCGATTAGCTTTTGGTCTTCCAGTGGCGGAAAGGTGAAGCTGTGGTCAGTCGGGGTCCGGGTCAGTGGTCCCGCCGACTCACGTCATGCTGTCGACACCGCCTTGACGCTTCACTAGGAGTTCGTCCGTTTCCGCGGTGTTGGCTCACGCCATTGCAGGCTGCCCGCGGCACAGATGATCTCTTGGTCGAGCCGCATCAGCGCTTGGCGAGCGATGTCGGCGATGTCAGAGCGCAGGGTGCTGGCCAGCTTGGTTGCCGCCACCCTGCAAAGCAGGTCGAGCTCCGACCAACCCGCAAGTCAATGACCGCGATCGCGTTCTTCTTCCGCCGATTCGTCAGCGCTGGCATCTACCGGATGCTGTAGCAGACGTGCGATCTGCATGGCACCCGCGACTAATGCACGCGGAGACTTCTTCTGGCTTGTGATTTTTTGCATTTGTCGGCGCCTGGATAATGCTCTGGTGCTGCAGGTCGGCTGCGGCGCGCAAGCGGTGACATCGATTGTGCAAGAACCGACACAGCTGCGTGGCCGGCGCTGTTCGCCTGGCCGCTCAAGGCCAGTCGTCGAACATTTTGAGGCTCCTGCCTAAACTGAGATAGATCGGGACTTAGCGGCACGTCGCGGATATTTCACAGGACCGTGCAGCGTCGTGCTTGGCGTATTTGAACGTTCGACGGACTGCTGAATTTCCTTCAGGGCGGACTAGGCTTGCAACATACTATACCCCACCAACCCTAACCCTGTTGCAGCGAAAGCAACGGCCCGATGAACCTGCGGCCGATCAAGCCGCCTCCTCGCCGCTCCGCCGATCGGTTGACGCAGCCAACCATATTCACACTTGCTGTTTTCTATTTTCCTTCCACAGCAATGGCCCTTACACGACGATCTACGAATCGCTTCATCGCTGGGCCAAGCGAGGCCGATGGTGCGCAATCTTCGAACCGCTGGCCAAGCCTGGCGAAGATGGTGTTGTGCTGTAGCTCGATTGGACCTCGGTTAAAGCTCACCGGTGTGCGTCCGACGGAAAAGGGGGGAGCACAATCAAGCAATCGGCCGCTCGCGCGCAGGCCGCACGACGAAACTCCATACGCTGAGCAATCCCTTTGCCGGCCGGTCGTCCTGCATCTGATGGCAGGCCAGGATGTCGATATCGCAGCGGCTCCCGATGTCCTGGCGCTCGCGCCACCTATCAGTGCGCTCCTCGCCGACAAAGGGCATGACGGCGACAAGCTTCGCGGCGAAATCGTTCGTCGCGGCGCGAAACCCGTAATCCCCAATAAATGTAACCGTGTTGTCGTCCAGCGCTTCAACAAATGCGCCTAGAAAGGCCGAAACGTCTCGAACACTGCTTTTGCAGGCTCAAGGACTTCCGGCGCATCGCCCCGCGGTGCGACAAGCTCGGCCGGAATTTCTTGGCCGCTGCGCATCTTGCCGCTCTCGTCGCATATTGGCTCAATTGAATCTGGATCCTAGTCTTCTTGAGCGCGGCGGCCCCTTGAATTTCTTCTGGGTCCGGAATTTGACGGCGGCCAGCCCAGGCGGAGCCCTTCAGTCGTCACCGCCAGGCTCGAGTGCATCAGGATGCCGCAAACCGTGTGCGAGCTCAGGCAGCCCGCCTTGTCCCCGGCCGCTGTTTATGCTCTTCGTGATTCCGATCGGTCGGAGTTCTATCTTTGATGGCTGAACTGGGTCGTATCATCGAGCACTAGAACCGGACCGCCGGCGGCAATCGTGCGCTCACGCGCCGATTGAAAGTGGCCCGCCAGAATGTCCGCTTCGCTGACCCGGTCATTAGAGAAGAAGCGATAAGCTGCCTTGGTATTCGCCCAATTGGCAGACGAGCGGAATACTTTGTCCGATGGCGCTTCCAATCTGCGTGAGCAGCGGAATCTGTCGCCGAGCCGCGCGTCCCTAGACTGGCATCCACTAGTCTCTCGATCAATCCAACATTCACCGCCTACAAATCGCAAACGGCCTTTTGCCGATCGATCCCTCAATGTGAGCCCCATAGAGCACCCCCTCGCGCATCAGGTGCTCAGCAAGGAATCACAAGCGATTCTTCAAGATTTTGCTGATCGGCGGATCAGCTCAAGCGGAGAAAGTTATGGACAATTGAAAGCCGGTCAACCGCGCCAGTCGCGGCGCTCCGCGCCATGCCTGGCGCACCAAAATAGGCCCCGGCCCATGGGCCAAGGCCTTATCTACCTTTTGAACGATAGATCAATATTTGAGAAGAATCGGGCCGCCAAACTTATAGTTGAGCCGTGCAGTCAGAAGATCCAAATCTTGGCGGACGCGGTCGATCCCACCAGCGGGCTCGGTGAAGCTGACCATGGCAGGCCGCATGAACAGGTGTGCGTACTCGGACCCAACCGACCAATTCGGTGCGAAGCCGTACTCGATACCGGCTGCCAACGCGCCGCCCCAAAGAACGTGCTTGCTTTCTCCACCCAGCTCGCCCGTCGTCCAGATGATTCGAAACGTGTTGCTCGTCACCGCGGCGCCGCTTTGGCCTAAAGCAGTACGTTGTCGAAACCATAACCGATCTGCCCTTTACCAGGCCGAACGCATCAATCTTGGTCTGGTTGATATCCAAAAAAGCAGCGCTGGGATTCCAGCCGGTCAAATCAGCCCAGTTCCCCTGGCCTTCAAGACCAAGCACGATCGGGCCCATCTGCCATCGATAGCCGATCTGGCCACCCACGCTTCCGCTGGTCGCATCATGACAGCCCTCAGGCTTACCGCCATCGGATCCCAGCAATTCGAGCTTGAGGCCAAGCCGCCGTTCATACCGACGTTGTAGCCGCTCCAGTCGTAGATTGCAGCCGCGACGGCCGCGGGGCATTGGTGTAGAGAGGCTTGGCCGGCTGCGCAGCCAGATCCGCGCCGAATGCGGGGACCAACGCGCCAAGCCCCACAATGCTCACAGTCGCAAGCAATAAGTTTTTCATTTCTACTCTCATCTCTTCAGTGCCCCGAGCCTCATGCGTCGTAACAACGTCCGCGCGAATTGCTGTAACTGCATCGCAACATTTGCGCTGAAAGAAATGCGTGAACCGAACGCTGCGTCAGGTTGCGCTGCAGATCATCTCCAACAGCGTCGCAATCCACCTTCGGGTGCGAGCATAGATTGCGACCGCTGATTTCAGCGGAGTAAGCGCACGCAAGTCAGATCGTCGCAAGCCACACCGCAAGTGAGAAGAATGAAGCGGTTTGCAAAACTCTTGCTCTTGTCCCGTGCCGCCACTAAAGACCCCGTTACGACCATGCTCGTGTTGCACCCACTGGCTCCGAGAGATCAGATGACTATTCGATTGAATCAATGTCCTGCAGATGCTGACCCGTTCGTCGCAGATGCCGCTGTGTCCCGCGGTCGACAGAGCATGCGAAACACAACCTCCGCCCTCGGCGGATGCAGGATGCGGCCCGAAGGATTTTGCTTATTGGTTGAGCGAGCCGTTCTCCACCCGAGGCTTCCTACCACACCGCCAATGCCCAGATCGCCGATAACGCTTGCCGACCGGTGGTGGCCAGCGGCGGCGGTGTGTTCATCTTCTGAGCTGAAGTTCTGAGTCGATAAAGGACAGCGAGTATGTTCGTTTCATTCTTCCCTCGACCAAAGTTGTTCTTTGCGTCGTCAATTCTTTGGACGGCATTGGCGATGGCGTTTTGGTATGTATTTGCCGGCAATCTCTTTCAAGCCCCGGAGAAGCCGGTCGGGCTTGCGACGTTCTGGTCGGCCTCGGCGCTGTGGTTTGATCTCTATTTTGCGCTGGCCGTTACGGTGTTCGCGGCGGCATGGATGTTATTTGCCCCGCATCCCTGGGCGACGTGGTCCATTCTTGGTTCGGCGCTGATCCTGTTCACCTCTTACTTTCAGGTCCAGGTCTCGGTCGCGATCAACAGCTGGTATGGACCGTTCTATGACATGATCCAGGCTGCGCTTTCGAAGTCGGCGCCGGTCACGGTCGAGCAGTTCTACAGCGAGTTGTCGACCTTTGCCGGCATAGCGCTCGTGGCCGTCGTGGTCGGCGTGATGACGCGATTCTTCGTCAGCCACTACATCTTCCGCTGGCGCACGGCGATGAACGATTTTTATGTCGCCAACTGGCCACGGCTGCGCACGATCGAAGGCGCCTCCCAGCGGATCCAGGAAGACACGATGCGCTTCGCCAGCACGATGGAAGGTCTAGGCGTTAATCTCATCAGCGCCGTGCTGACACTGTTGGCCTTCCTGCCGGTTCTGGTGAGGCTGTCCAGCAACGTCACGGAGTTGCCTCTGTTCGGCTCGATTCCCTATCCGCTGGTGTTCGCCGCGGTGATCTGGTCAATCCTGGGCACCGGCGTTCTCGCGCTTATCGGCATCCGCCTGCCCGGAATTGAATTTTTCAACCAGCGGGTCGAAGCGGCCTATCGCAAGGAGCTCGTGCTCGGCGAGGATGATACGGCGCGTGCCAATGCGCCGACATTGAGCGTGCTGTTTAGAGACATTCGCAGGAATTACTTCCGGCTCTATCTGAACTTCATGTACTTCAATATCGGCCGGATCGTCTATCTCCAGACTGACGTCATCTTTCCTTATCTGCTGCTTGCGCCCACAATCATCGCGGGCAAGATCACCCTCGGCGCGATGAACCAGATCCTCAACGCGTTCACGCAAGTACGAACCTCGTTTCAGTATCTCGTCAACTCCTGGAGCACGATCGTCGAACTGATCTCGATCTATCAGCGGCTACGGAGCTTTGAGGCAAAGATCCATGGTGGGCCACTGCCGTCGATCGAGACACAAAAGGAGCGGCCTCATGATTGGCGTAGCTGCAGGAGTTGACGAAACCCGGCCCTTGAGCCGCTTGCCGCAGACCCGATCCGACGCCCCACACTGCGGTCATCGCGTCCCTTGATCGTAGCCCCATATCAACGCTTGTGCTCTCGCGGTGCCTAGACCGGCCTCGGTCCAACTGTTGCGCGTTCCCGAATTGCACGCACCGCATACTTGCGATGCCAGCCGGTCGTCGCGCATATCGCATCGAGATGCGCCTCTTTTCGCCCGGGTGGCCGACCGGCAACGATCCCTTTCGGCCGACACCACCTGCCGCCCCGCGCCCATGCTGATCTTTCCCGCCATAGACGCCACCGGACCAATTCGATGGCAGCCACCCAATCACCGGCGAGAAGTTGTTCAGTGACAATCCGGATGGGGCAATGCGCCTCAGTTCGGCGTCTCAAGGACGCTTCGGGAGCCGCAGCATGCGAAGCGTCTCCGAATTCCGCTCAACGCGTCTTTCGCAACATCGGCGTAAGTGGAGGTGAGCAACCGTGCTGTATCTCTCCAATAATCTTGAACCCGTGGCGTTGGTAAAAGGGAATGTTTTCAGGATTCGAACTTTCGAGGTAGGCAGCGAGGCCCTGCTCATCACAGCGTTGAAGAGCGTACTTCATCAGCAATGTGCCAAGCCCTTGTCCGGCCCAGTTCGGATCGACAGCGATCAGGGGCAAATACCAATGTGGCTCGGAGGGATGATGTTCGGCCATTCCCTGGCGCAGGTGTGCCATATGTTCGCTGATTTCAGGGCGCAGGGACAGCGCCATGATTGCGTCCAGCGCATCCTCATCCTGCTGCACGCCCGGAGGCAGCCACAGGGCCGCCGCGCGAGTCTCTCCCGTGACGTATGCTGTGCCATGCTCGAATGCTCGTCCGCCACAGGCCTTGATGAACTGAGTCATGCTGCCAAGATATTGCCCAGGGTCCGGCCAACTCCAACGCATCAAAGGATCGGCGGCAAAGCCGAGGACAATCGTCCAGACGATTCTTGCCCGAATACTTGCGTTCGCCGAGGTGACGCCCGGCTCTCTTGTCATGCTTCACCGCTTTTGGATCGCAGAGTTGAAGGTTGGAGCACAGGACCGATACCTTGGACGTGAGCGGAATGGATGTGCCCCCGAACATTCATCGGATCCCTTTAGTTTCCGTCTCCCGCGCTCATCCTGCCTCAGAAGACCGCCTTCGACGGCCGCTTCGGACGGAGGTTCCTCGCTGGAGGCCCTGACCCTTGGGGCTGGATCTGGATCTGGCGAGGACTTGTGCTTTTCGCCATGAGAGCGTCATCTGGATCCCGCGCTTTCCGAAGAAAGGGTCCGTTTTATCGGCGTCGACAACTCTGCCAGCCTTCCGAAAGCAGCGAAAAGACGATTTGAGCTACAAGGTGATCTTGTTTCGCCAAATGTTGCGAGTTGCATTCGCTCGACGAGTCTAAGCACCGCAGTATAATTTGGAACCTGCCAACCCAGGTAGGTGCTTGGCATTCGCCCTAAGGATTGCCAACGACTTCCCCCTTCGGCCTTGCCGCAGCGATCCGCACCCGTGACGTCGCCCGCGCGCATCGAGTTGCCCCTTCGTCGGCCGGCGTCGTCTGGGTCAACGATCATCACCGGTGCTCGACCCCGCCTCGCCTTGGGGGGCCTCGGCTATTCCGCCACCGTCCGCGAATACGCACCGAAACCTTCGACAACCACTTCAACACTAAGAGCGTGATGATCGCCACGCACGAGCAGCCGTTCGACTGGTATCGCGACACGGCCAACCAGAAGCGGCTGAACAGTGTTGCTCCAGGTGCGAACTGCGTTTGCCACGCCCACAGGCTCCGGCCCAAACCGATGCGATTGTCCCCGAAGCGGCCCCACTGAGCGAAACCTGCGGGCCAAAACGTCAGCGCCTCACCTTTGGCTGCGATTCTTTTTCTGCTTTAGCATTGGCGCCGGCGCAGATACCGGGATGCGATCATCGGGCGAAGCCGAAGCCATTGGAGTATCCTTAGACTGTTCGCGTCCGACTTCGCGGCGCGGCCAGACAAAATCGTCGGCGCGACCGGCCGGTGCCGACAAGGGCTCACCTTTGACCAAGACACGCGCTGCTAGCGCATCCATTGCCATCGGCGCCCCTGGACCGCCGAGCAATTGATCGGCGCCGAAAGAGGGGGCCACCAAGGGAAAGATCGGTCCGGCGAGCGGGCGCAGGTCCGGTTGACCCGGCGGCGCATTGACGTCGAGCTTTGCCGGTTCCGTCGGCAGCGCGATCGGCGCGGAACGAGTAGCCAACAACCGGTTGATTTCGCGTTCGACATAATGCGCAAGCTTGCGGGCGCCGGGCTTGGTGAAATACACGCCATCGGAGGAGCGCAGCTGACGGATCTGGCCTTCGAAGTCGGGACCGCGCTGCATAAAATGGCCGGCTTCATCGACAAAGCTGTCCCAGACATCGACATAAGTGATGCCGGCCTTGCCGGCCGCCTCGCGATAGAGCGAATCCAGAAACAGGGTGTCGGCTGTTGCCTTAGGGCCACGTACCACCGGCAGGCCAACCCACAGCACCGGCACCCCCTTAGATTTGAGCACGCCGATCATCTGTTCGATCTTGTTTTTGTAGAGCTCGATCCAGCGTTTCTCGCGATACTCATAGAGGCCGTTCGGCGAGCGCGTGCTACTCTCCGGCTCGATAGCCGGCGCGTCGGCGGCGTCATTTGGCGACAATTCCGTATCGACCAGTCTGCCATCCGGCTTCGCGTCGACGTTCGTACCGCCCTCCGGCTTGACGCCCGGTTTGCCTCTGGCTTCCTTCTTGTCTGCGTTTTTGTCCGATGGCTTGATATCGGATTTCTCAGCCGGCGGCTCGCGCATCCCGACTCGGTCATCGAGTCCGAGCATGACGATGATGACGTCCGCTTTTTCGGTCGCGAGAATGCCTTTGGCAGCGGCGGCCCAATCGGCCGGATTGCCCTTCGGCTGATATTTGATAAGGCCTGAGACGGTCTTATGTCTGCGGATCACGCCCATGTCAGGCTGTTCGGCATAGGCGTCTTCAAGACCATAGGCGAGCCAGTCCGCCATGGCATCACCGAGCACAAGAACATGGCGCTCCGGTACAGTATCGCGCTTTCCGGCCGCGGGCGCCCTCGAAAAATCCTCGCGCGCGGGCGGCAAGGTTTGCCGCCGATCCCAACGAGGCTGGGGAGCAGACGGCTCAAACATGTCGTTACCAAACCAGCCGCCGCCGAATCCGCCACCGCGTTGCGGCTGCGGCCGTTGCTGATATCCACCGAAATTGAAGAACTGCGCCGACGTCGGGCCGACAACGCCGACCACCATCCCCCCAGCGATGGTTAGCGCAATCAGGGGACCTCTGTCGGTAAAGATACGCAATTTTCTTAGTTTGTTTGACATGCTCTTGGACCGCACAAGACGAAGAACTGCCGCGACAGAGACTAGGGTTCAGACTCAATTGATCCAACAGGCGACGACGGCGGCGAGGTGGACGGTGGCCAAGAAGTTTCTAGCAAGTTCGTCGTAGCGAGTAGAGACACGCCTGAAATCCTTGAGCCGGCAGAAGCAGCGCTCGATAACGTTTGCGTCCTTTATAGGCGCGTTTGCTGAAGCTGTGGAGGGGCACCCTGTTGGACTTGTTCGGAATGACGAGTTTCGCGCCGCGATTGACGATTTCGGTGCGAAAGCCGTCGCCATCGTAGCCTTTGTCCCCAATGAGGGAAGACATGGGCGCCGCGAGTTTCAAAAGGGCCGGCCCTGCGGCAAGATCTGCGTCTTGTCCCGGAGTGAGATGAAATGCGCAAGGTTTGCAATCGGGGTCGCTCAGCGCGTGGATTTTCGTGCTCCGCCCGCCGCGTGAGCGGCCGACGGCCTGTTCATGCTCCCCCCTTTTCCGCCGCTCGCGGAGCGATGCGCTTTGATCGAGGTGGAGTCGATCGACAAAGTCAGGCCGTCCTTGCCGCAGCGGGCGAGCGCTTCAAAGATAGCCTGCCAATGTCCGCGCTTAGCCCAGCGATTGAACCGATTGTAGATTGTCGTGTAAGGGCCATAGTCGGGCGGGCAATCGCGCGAGCGTGCGCCGCACTGGAGCATGTGAACGATACCGCTGATGATGCGTCGATCGTCTTCGCGCGCCGGCGCGGTCTGGTTCATTGGCAGCTGCGGTCTATCTGAGCCCACTGCTTGTCGTTGAGCCAGAACAGTCCTTTGCGCATCGAAGCCCCCATGCCGAATCAACTTGGCAAGAGCGAATCAGAAGCAGTTAATTAGGTACAGACCCTAACAGAAGACAAGCGGCAGACGTTCGAAGAAGGCGGTCCGCATCAAGGGAGAGCGTCAAACTCGAATCCGTGAACGCAGGCACTCGTCTTGATCGACTGCTGGTCGGGCCATTCCATGGCCGCCTCATGCTGCTGATCGGCATCGGAATGTTTTTCATCTACATTGCCGGTACCGTGCTGAGCGTGATGCCGAAGACCAGGTTTGGACCCTCGCCCAGAATGCGGTGTTCATCTCCGCGACCTTCGTCGGCATGATCTGGGATCGTTGCGTACCGGGTTTCTCGGTGATCGCTATGGACGCCGCTTCGCGCCATGATCTTGCCCACCAGCCAGGCGCAGCGCTCGATCTGCGTCAGGTCCAAGTCGCATGCGCAGTGTTCGAAACCTATATACTTCCAGCCGTCGGCGATCGGAGCCGGTGCCGTTCGCCGATCCAGCACGACGTCCAGATAGTCGTCCTTGCACGGGCTCATGGCGGTGTCGCTCATGCTCGCTGCATCGGGCGACGGCGTTGCGTCCGATCTGACCGAGGGGAGCGGGCGCTCGCCTCCGCCTCCCGCGCGTTCAGCCCGGCGCACGCTGGCCTGCCCCCGCGGCGTCGCTGCGATAGCGGCTGGTCGAGGTCTGATAGTACTGCGCGCAGATGTCGGCCATGGCCTCGATCAACGCTCCCCACGGCGCGGGAAAGCATTCTTCCGCCATCAGGCGGTGCAGCATGCGCGTATGGCCGGCCAGCTCGTCCTTGAGGAACTCCATCACAGGCATAGCCGGATAGCGCTGCAGCAGCAGGATCGCCGCGTTGTCGGCCTCGCCCGCCGTCCTGTCCTTGTCGCGTCCATGCAGATCGTTCTGCAGACGCCCTATCGCGGAGATGAGCCGCAGGACCTGGCGAAATGCCGGACGCTCGCGCAAGGTCGCCATGTCCAACCCCCACAGCAATGACAGGCAACAGAACACATTCGCGTAGGCGATCGAATCGACGCCATTGTGCAGGTACTCGGCGTAGGACCAGCGTTCCGCCCCTGCCGCCTGCGCGGGTCCGTCGCGCAGCGCTGCGCAGTAGCGCCGGGTATCGTCGAGAAGCTGAGCATAGTCGCGACGATCGTAGGCGAGTGCGGCCAGCGAGGCGCGCAGCACCGCGCAGCCCTCGAATCCGGGGAGCGCGCACGGCAGGCCCTGCCCCAGCGCCTGCTCCACCGCGGCGAGCTGCTCCGGCGCGATCCGGCCAACGTCGTTGCAATCGTCGAGCCAGAACAGCAGCGCCAGTTCGCGATAGAACGCCACGATCAGCGTTTCGTCCTGCGGATCGCGGCCGGTGCGGGCGCTGGCGTCGCGCAGGCTCGGATGGATGCGCTGCAGGATGTACTGGCCGCCCCTGACTGCTTCCACGGCATGCTCATCGGCGAACCCGGTCAGGGAATGCCCCCACTCCAGCACCTGCTGCAGCGCGCGTTGGGTCTGGATCATGGCGCCGCTCCTGCTCCCTTGGCCAGGGCGCGCCGCCCCCAATGAAGTGCCAGCCACAACCCGGCGAGTTCAGCCACGCGCACGACCCGCGTGGGGCAATATAGTTCTTTGCCGATCCACAGCGGCGTCTGCGGCAATGGATGCGCCGCATGGCGGGCGAGCATCCACTCCAGCGCACGCGCCACCGCCTGCGCGATGCGCCGGCGCCCTGTCGGCTCTTCGTTCCCGTCCATCACGTGCAACGCGAACAGCGCATAGGCGGTTTCCTCGAATGTGGACGCGCGACCGGCGCCCCAGCCGCCGTCGTCGCGCTGCGCGCGCAGCAGCGCCGCCAGCGCGCGCTCGTCGCGCCACTGGGAGTTGCCTTGCGCCAGCGCAGCGATGGCATGCGCGGTGGGATACAGCCATGAAACGTGCCATTTTTCGTTGTCCCATACACCGTCCGGGTTGCGATTGGCTTCGACATAGGCGCTGGCGGCGGCGGTAGGCTTTCCAAACAGTCGCAACGCATGCAGGGCATGGATGTTGGTCGACATCGAGGCATTGCGCTCGCCGGGGAAGGTGACAAACAGCTCGCCGCTTTCGAATTGGCGCAACGCATCGACCGCCGGGTCGCGGCCTGCAAGGCGCAGGACACACAACGCAATGGCGGTGTCATCCGCATCGGCCGCGAAGTGCAAGGCCGGGCCGAGACCGCGCACGCTAAGGCGGGCATCGAGCTGCGCGACGATCACGCGCATCACCTCAGTGAGCGCGGGATGCGCGAACAACCCGGCCAGATGCAGGGTGTACAGCGACCAGCATGGTTCGAACACGTTGATCGGCCAGACGTTGGGAACGACACCTTCGATGCCGCTGCGCGTCGCCTTCGATGCCGCCTTCAGATACGCGTCCGCGCGCCCGACCTGCGGCGTGCTCCCCTGTGTCAGGACGTGCGCACGCCACGCGGCGGTGGCCGCCGGACTGATGCCGATGCTGCCGTCGTCGTCCGGGCATGCGGTGGTCGGCGAGGTCCCCCAGGCTTCCCAGGAGTGCAGCAACGGATGGCCGCTCGGCAACGTCGCCACCGCCGCCAGCTTGACCAGGCACGCTTGCCGCAACGGCAACAGCGCCGGGTGGCGCGGAAACGCCACGCCGCCCAGCAAGGATGCGGCCTCGCCGCAAAATTGCGGCAAGATCAGCTCCGCGCCGATCGGCGCGTCTTCCGGCACCGCATGCGCGTAGGGATCGGGCTGGCGTTCGAGGAACCGGGTTGCAGCCTGGACCGCGTCGGCAGCGCCGGGAATAGGATCGGCACGTTGCAATGCCAGCAACGCCGCCCACGTGGGCGCATGACGGAACAGCGGGAAGTCCGCGCTTCCCCATCCGCCATCGGCCTGTTGCTGCGAGATGAGCCACGCGTAGGCGTCCTGCCGACCGGTGACGTTGCCGTGGAATTGCAGAGCTCGCGCCGTGTCGTAGACGGACGGACCGACGCTGCCGCCGTCGCTCATCTCGCTCAGCAGGTGGCGCAATTCGGAAAGGATCTGTTCGGACTGCGCGTTCACGCGGGATGTTCCTTCTGCAGACGGTTGACGAGAACCAGGATCGGGCAGACGCCGCACACGTCGCCGCAGGTCCGTCGCGGCCCGGCCGATGGGCAGCGCCGGACGGCCGCACTGCTCTGGCGCGGCGACTTGCCACCGACGCTGGCGCCGGTCCGCCGCATAGGCTTGGCCGCAGCGCGCCGCGGCCGTGCAGGGCAACCGCTGCGATGGGCGCCGCGGACTCGGACACGGTGCAGCATGCACCGCTACCGCCGGCTGATCGCAGCGGCACAAGGGCGACTCCATGCGCACGGGCGCGCTCATGCGCATGGCGCGTGCTTGAACAGGTGCGCGTTGGCCCGCTGCAGCATCTGCCCCAACCGTTCCGCACGCGGCCCCAGCGGGACGATGGCCTCTCCGGCGTCGCGCAACAGATCGAGCGCGAACTGGCGCGCAGCCTGCAGCCCCATGATCGACGCGCAGGTCGGCTTCTGCGCCGCCGCGTCCTTGCCGGGGGTCTTGCCCAGCGCCGCGGTATCCGCCGTCGCATCGAGAATGTCATCGACCACCTGCAACGCCAGGCCGAAACAGGCGCTGTAGCGATCGAGCGCACAGTACAGCGCAGCGTGCGCGGCATCCTCCGCGATGGCGAATAGCGCGCCCATGCGAACGGACGCGCGCACTAGCGCTCCGCTCTTCATCCGGTGCATCGCGACGATCCTGTCCAGCTCGACGTGCTTTCCGACCAGCGACAGATCGATGGCCTGCCCGCCTGCGGCACCCTCGGCGGACACCGCCTGCGCCAGTTCGCGCACGAGCGCGATAGGATTGTCGCCCGGCGCATCCAGGCTCGCCAGGGTCAGGAAGGCGTGCGCCTGCAGCGCGTCGCCGACCAGGATCGCGGTGGCTTCGCCGAACTTGACATGCACGGTCGGAAGGCCGCGGCGAAGCACGTCGTTGTCCATCGCGGGCAGGTCGTCGTGGACCAGGGTACAGGCGTGCATCATCTCGATCGCGGCGCCGACGTCGTCGAGCATATGCGCCGGCGTGTCGGCCAGTGTGCCGGCAGCCAGACAGAGCAAGGCGCGGGTGCGCTTCCCGCCATGCAAGGTGGCGTAGCGCATTGCCGCGATCAGCTCGGTCTCACCCTTGTCTTCGACGCAGAGACGACGCGCGAGCGCTTGTTCGACCCGCTTTGCGCCGTCCTGCATCCAGATCTCAGGCATCAGCCTGCCGGAAGCGCCGCGCGCCTGCGCGCCCAATCCGCCGAGCGCGGAAACGCCAGTTCGGTCGTCGTGTAGCGTGGAACCGGTCTGCATGCTGTTCATGTCCTTGTACCTGACAGGAGACGGCCAGAGCGGGCCGCCGCGGTGTTGCCGGCGTCGCTGCCTCGCCACACAGGCGCAAGCGATGCCAGCTCATGAGAATCCGATGCGGATTTTCATGGACGGATGTGCGGTCGGGTAATAACGCCGGCCTTTTTCGACGCCGCTCAGCAACCGCGGCCGCACCCCGGCCTTGTGCATGGTCAGCGCCAAAGCGATGCAGAACTGCACCAGTTCGAGCCACACCAAGTGGTAGCCCATGCAGACGTGTGGGCCGGTACCGAACTGCAGCATGTCCACCGGCCGGATCGGCTCCGTGCGTTGCAGCCACCGCGCCAGGCGGAACTGATCAGGCGCCTCGTGCAGCAGCGCCGAGGTCGAGAAATGCAGCAGCGGGATGCACAGATGGGTGCCCGCGGGAATGCGCCGTTGGCCGAGTTGCAATTCCTGCAGCGCCCGACGCGGCAGGAGCGTGGTCGTCGGATGCACGCGCAGCGTCTCGCGGAACAGGGCCTCAGCGACCGGACACTGCGCCAGGTCCGCGTGCCGGGTCGGCACCGCGCCCACGCGTTGCGCCTCCTCGACCAGGGCGTCCCACAGCACAGGCTGCCGCGCCAGCTCGATCACCATCCAGGCCATCGTCGAGGCGGTGGTGTCGTGACCGGCAAGCAGCAGCAAGCGGATATTGGCGACCAGGACGTCATCGGAGAGCGCATCGTCGCTGCGATCGAAGGCGCTTACCATGTCGTTGATCAACCCGGTGCGCGCGGCATGCGCGCGCGCGTCGCGGACGAACTGGCGCAACTGCGCGTCGATCCAGTCGCGGGCGGCGCGGCCCCGCCGCAAGGGCAGCCCGGGCAGGTCGACCGGGGGCGCGACGATCAACTGCAGCAGTTGCCGGTACTTGCGATGCCATCCTGGCAAGTCCTGCGCGGGGATACCCATGAGGCTGAAGATGAGTTTGAGCATCAGGTCGCCGGTTTCGCGCAGGATGGTTACGTCGCCGCGGTCACGCCACGCCTGCACCCGCGCCCAGATGACGGGCGCGAACAGGTCGCCGATGCCGGCCTGAGTCAGCCCTTTGGGCAGGAACGCCGCCTTGATCGCATCGCGCGCCTGCCGGTGCGCGCCGCCGTCCTGGGCGACCAACGTTCCGCCAAGTAATTCGGGCGCGATCTCTTCGATCAGCACCGAGGACACGTCCTTGTGCCGGAGCAGCGCGAACGCGTCCGGATCCACGCAGGTCATCAGGTGTCCGGCAGGGCCGAAATCCAGCCAGAAGTGGCTGCCCAGCATCCGTTCCGCGCGCCGCAGCAGGCGCGGCAGGTCGCAGACGATGGCGGGAAGATGCCCGACCAGGGGGAAAGCGCCGGGCACGATCGGGATGTCGTACCGCAGCCGGTGCCGACGCGCCAGCGGGTTGAGCAGCATGTCCATCAGCAGCGCGGCGCCGCAGCCGCTTCGGCGGTGTTGCCGGCAGGCCGGGCGGCGCGGCTGTTGCCACCGTCGGCGTACGTCGGCACATGCGCCAGCATGCCGCCGTCAATGCACACGACCTGGCCGGTGATGAACGCAGCATCCTCGGAAAGCAGGAACGCCACCAGCGCGGCGACGTCCTCGGGACGGCCGACGCGCGGCAGGAGCTGGTGCCGGCGCAGATGCCGTTGCATGCCCTCGTCCAGCTTGGCGAGGAGACGCTCGGTCATGATGAGACCCGGCGCAACCGCGTTGCAGCGGATCCGCGCATGACCGTATTGGGTGGCGAGCGAGGCCGACAGCATGTTCATCGCCGCCTTCGACGCGGCGTAGGACGTCTGCGCGGTGTCACCGCTGAGCCCCTGGCATGACGACATGTTGACGATCGCGCCACCGCCGCGGGCGATAATCGGTGGGATTGCCTGCCGGCAGCAGAGCAGGGTGCCGCGCAGATTGGTCGCCATGGTCTGGTCCCAGACCGCCAGATCCAGGTCGAGGATCGCGCGGTCGCGCGGGGTCAGATGCATGGCGCTCGCGTTGTTCACCAGCAGGTCGACCCCACCGAAGTGCCGCTCCGCCGTCTCGAACAGCGCTGCCACCGCCTGCGCATCGGCGATGTCCATCGCCAGGGCCAGCGCGTGGCCCGCTTCGGCCGCGATCTGCGCGGTGCAGGCGATGGCCGCCGCGCCGTCAATGTCGGCCACCACCACTCTGCCGCCCTCGCGCGCGATAGCGAGGGCGCATGCCTTGCCGATACCGGCGCCGGCGCCGGTTATCACGGCCACCTTGCCTTCAAACCGTCCCATCGTGTCCTCGTCGATTGCGTTGGTCTTTCGCGGCATGCCGCTCGGCCTCGGCCGGAGAAGGCGCAGGGTCGGCGGTGGCGCGCTCGTCATCGCCAGCGTCGCTTTCGATGACCCTAATGGCGGCGACCGGGCATTGGCTGGCCGCGAGCCGCACGGCGGCGTGCAGCGCCTGCGGGACCGTCGCCACGCACACTTCGGCCACGCCGTCCGGTTCGCGCTGGCGAAAGGTGCCCGGCAGCGTCAACACGCACTGCCCGGTGGTTCCGCACATATCCTGGTCGACCACGACGCGCATCTCAGTCCCCGTGCTCATGCAGCCGCACCGGCAACGCGCGGAACGTCCTAAGGAACGCGGAGGGCTCCCGGCTCGGCTGCTCGGCCAATGCCAGCGTGGGGAAGCGCGCCTGGATCCGCTGCAGGCTCTCGGCCAACTGCACCCGGGCCAGTTGCGCACCGAGGCAGAAGTGGATGCCGTGGCCGAAGCTCAGCATGATCTTCCCGTCGGTCGACATGCCAGGACTGGTGCCGTAGAACCGCGCGGGATCGAAGCGGTCGGGGTCGGCGAAGGCGTCCGGGTCGCGATTGCCGGCCGCGATCAGCACGCGCACGTCCGCGTTCTTCGGGATCACCACGCCGCCTAGTTCGATGTCGCGCTGGGCGATACGCGGAATGGAGCTGAACATGGCGGGCGCGTCGCAGCGCAGGACCTCTTCGACGAATGCCTTCACCCCCACGGCGTCTCCCTGCAGCCAGTGCCGCTGTTCGGGATACGCCAGCATCGCCAGGACCGCATGGTCGATGGTCGCGGCAGTGGTGGCGAAGCCGCCCAGCAGCATGCCCCACAGCATGCTGATCAACTCCGCATCCGACAGCGTGTCGGCATCGTCCTCGTGTGCGCCGACCAGCATCGACACGATGTCGTGGCGGGGATCGGTGCGCCTGCGCTCTATGAGGTCGCCGAAGTAGGCCTGCACCCTGGCGCTGGCCGCGTCCGCCGCGGCAAGCTGGGGATCGCTGGCGTGCGGGCTTAGGCCTTCCAGAATGGCGCCGATGCCGGCGGCGAGCCCGAACATGTCGTCTTGGGGCATGCCGAACAGTTCGGCGAAGATTAGCATGGGCAAGGCCAGCGCGAATTCCCGATGCAGGTCCACCGTCTCCCCGCGCTCCAGCGCGGGCGCCATGCCGTCCAGGCGCGCTGCGACGATGCGCGCGATGCTCGGCCGCAGGTCGTCGATCTGGCGCATGGTGAAATCGCGCGAGATCAGCCGGCGCAGACGCGTATGCGTCGGTGGGTCCTTCATCGCCAGCGTGGACGCCAGCAGATTGAGCGACAGGCTGGTCGCTGCACGCGGGAAATAGCGCGCCAGTTCGCCCGGCGCCGGTCCCCGAAACGCATCGCCCGTGGCCTTGAGCGCCCAGTAGATGTCGCCGTGGCGGCTCAACAGAAAGAGGCCCGACGCCGCGCGATGCACCGGATCGTGCTCGCGCAACCACCGCATGAACGGATACGGGTCGTGGATGCACGCTGGCGACGCCAGTTCGGCGAAGGCGTCCCGGCATGCTGCCGTGGTTTCTTGCACGTCCATCTTGGTTAACTGTTGGCTTGCTGATCGGAACGGCGCGCGCCAGGCGCGCCGGCAAATTGCGGAGAAGATCGCGATTCCCGGCGGTGTCCGCGCATCACCAGAGCACCGGCAACTCTTCGAACCCGCCAGTGATGATCTCCTTGCGCAACTTCAGTTCTTCCGGCGCCACGGCCAGGCGCAGCGCGGGAAAGTGCTGGAAGATCGAACCGAACACCACTTTGAGTTCCAGCCTGGCCAGCGCCATGCCGAGGCAGTAGTGCGGACCGTAGGAGAACGCCAGGTGCGGGTTTTCGGCGCGCCCGATATCGAAGATTTGCGGGTCGTCGAAATGGCGCGGATCGAACGACGTCGCAGGCAGTCCGACCAGCACCTTGCTCTCCGCGGGAATATGCACGCCCGCGATGGTCACGTCGGTCCTCGGATAGCGCATGATGCCGTCCCAGCCCACGCCCGCCGGGTACATGCGTAGGATTTCCTCCACCGCCGTGTCCACCAGGGATGGATCGCCGACCAGGCGTTCGCGCTGTTGCGGATGGCGGAACATGGCCAGCAGGCCGAATTCGATCTGCGCGACGGTGCTCTCGTGCCCCGCCACCAGCATGCCCGCGGCCAGACCGATCGCCTCTTCCTCGGTCGCCTTGCCCTGGTCGACCGCCGCGAGCAGGTCCGTCAGCAGGTTGTCGCCCGGATCCTGGCGCTTGTCCCGCATCTTGCTGCGAATGTAGGCGCGCAGTTCTTCCCAAGCCAGGCGCGACGCGCTGCGCGGGCCGCTTTCATGCTGGTGCGTCATTACCTCGTCAGACAGGCCGGCGAAAAACGCGTGATCCTCGTAGAGCACGCCCATCAGCGCGCTGATGACCATGGCCGGAAGCGGAAAGGAGAGGTGGCGCCGCAGGTCGGCGGGCTGGGGCTGGGCCGCCAGCGTCTCGAACAACTGCGCGGCGATCGCCTCGACCTGCCGCGCGAGCAGCTTCACCCTGCGGTCGTTGAAGGCTGGCGCCACGATCGTGCGCAACCGGGCATGCTCGCCCCCCTCGTGCGAGACCAGCCACCCCGGCGAACCGAGAATTACCGAATCCGGGGTGAATGCCGCCGGCGGCATTCCCGCGGGCCGGAACGCCGCGTCGGACAGCACCGCCTTGGCCTCGTCGTAGCCTGTCACCCACCAGCCTTCGTGCCCGGACGGGAAGCGCACGCGGTGGATCGGACCGTTGGCGCGTAGCGCCAACATCTTGGGCGAGGGCTCGATGTGATCGACGCGCCACATCGGCAGCGTCGGCAAGAGTTGTTCGGACATGGTGACACTTCAGTCTCTACGCGATGGAAGGGCGGAAGGTGACCGGCAGACGGTGCGGGCTTCACGTGCGCTTGCGTTCGCTTCTGTTCGTCGATGATGAGGATCGGCGGGGACGGCGGCCGGAACCTAGGGCCTCAAAGTGGCTTTAGCCAACTACCGAATCTTGTAGTAGCGTCCTAAACTAAACGCTCGGTGGCGCAAAAAATATGCGGAAAACTCTGCCGCCACGCGCTGCAATACGGAAACCTATTTCCGATGCGTATCCGCCTATGTTGGTTGGCTACATGCGTGTCGTCGGACTCCGACGGCGAGAGCACGGACTTGCAGCGCGATGCGCTGCTCGCCGCCGGCATTGATCTGGTGACCTGCCTGGGGTTCGCCACGATGACGATGGCGTATTTCGCAAGGCTGATAGAGGGCCCGCGTTGATTCTCGATGCAAACGTTATCAAGGCGATCGTTGATCCTTCGGGCCCTTGGGAGCTCCTTTTCAAGAACAAGATCCCTTCTCGGTTCAACGAACTTCCATGCGAAAGGCGTGCTGAACTATAGCAACTACGTCGAAGAAGCAGCGGCGCTTGCACGACAACACCTTTCGGGCAATAAGCTCGCAAAGGAAGCAGGTCCGCCAGCCGTCCTGGCGGGCAATGACAGCCGCCGCAAAGAGCCCGGGCTGGCGCTATTTCGTCGTAACGCGTACCGGCAGTGAGCTGAGGGCCCGCAATCCACTGCTGTCGCGGTATACCGGCTCGCCCGTTATCTCGATTGATGCGACGCTCGCCGCCAAGGCGGCCAGAACGGCTTCGCCTTCGAGCCGCGCGACCATTTGCCCCACGCAGCCATGGATCCCGGTGCCGAAGCCGATATGGCCCGAGACGCGCCGGGTGATGTCGAACTGGTCGGGCTGCTCCCACCGCGTTTCGTCGCGATTTGCAGAACCAATCAGCAGCAATACTTTCTCGTGCTTACCGATCGGCACCCCTGCGATCTCGGTTTCATGCGGTGTGGTCCGAAAGACGTAAGGTGCGGCGGAATCATAGCGCAGGCTCTCATCGAACGCGCCGCGCGCCAGCGAAGGATTGGCGGCCAGAATGGCCCACTGCTCCGGATGACGGACCAAACTAAAGAGGGCCATGCCTGTTGCACTGATAGTCGTATCCAGTCCCGCCGAAAGAAAGGACCGGACGAGCAGAGGCGCTTCGTCATGGGTAATTTCGCCGCTATCGGCGGCCTCGTAGACCTGTGCGCCAAAACTGCCGGGAGCCAAGGCGTCCCGTTGGCATTTCGCGGCAACCCAAGGCAAAACCTCAGGTGCCTTGGCCATCAGAGTTCGGAAATAATCGTTCTCCGGCCCCATGCCGGCAAACACCATTGCGCCGTAGGTCAGAAAATTTTCGCGGCCCTCATTGTCGATGCCCAGAGCATCCGGAAATACAGTCACCGGAAATATTTCGGCAAGATCGCGGACGGCGTCGAACGATCGCTTTTCAATGAGTTCATCGACCAGCGCGGCGGCCTTGGCCTTGAAACCGTTCTCGAGCCCCCGCATGGCACCCGGCGACATGATCCGAGCTAGCACCTTTCGGGTGCGTGTATGTAGCGGCGGGTCAGCTTCGAGGACGATGCTTGGCGCACGCCACGGCTTCTCCTTGAAATAATTGATGATGCCAGCACCACCGGCATTGCTGAAGTTCACATGGTCAGCAAAGACCGCCTTGATCTCGGCAAAACGCGGCACGGCGAAGATGCCATATTTCTCGAGCCGGACGACGGGTGCCGTCGCACGAAGCTCGGCATAGGCCGGATAGGGGTCGATGCGAGTGTCCCAGTCGAACGGATCGAAATCGCTGCAGGCATACTCGCGTGCTGACGTTGCCACTGCTTGCCTCCGTTTGGTCGCTTCAACTTAATTGACTATAGTCATTTATCGCAGAAGGTGGCAAGCTAAGAATGGAGCGGCGTTTTTTGCTCGTGATAACAGCCATGTAGCTGCAGGACAGACCAGGCGGAGATTGGATGTCGGCCGAGAGATCAGGAAACTCCAAGGGGATGCGACGCTTTCAGAAGCGCGCACGCCAAGAAGCTGACAAGCGCGCGTTGCAGGCTCGAATCCTGGAAACAGCGCGAAAGGAGTTCGCGAGCGGCACACTCGAAACCGTTTCGATCCAGAAGATCGCCGATGCGCTCGGTTACTCGAAGGGTACGGTTCTCAAATACTTTCCGACCAAGATCCTGCTGCTGCTGGCAGTGAAGGAGAGGAATCTCGAGGAAATGGCGGATCGGCTCGACCAAGTCCGCGCGCTTCATTCCAGCGGTGAGGTCCGGCTGCGGCGTGTCATGGAGGCCTATATCGAGTATTGGGTGAACAACCCCGATCATTTTCGATCGCTCTATTCGATGGCCGGCACAGTCGAGGACAGGCGTTTTCCCGACGGGGTTTATTTCGGTGAAACTGAGATCGCACGAAAGGGCTACGGGCTATTTGTGACCTCGATGGCGGAGTATCTTTCCGAATTAGGGGTGGAGGCGACGCCAAGGCTGACGGAGCGCCTCGCGACCGCCCTGCTATCGGCGGCGCATGGGGTGATCTCGCTGCCACTGGGAACACCAACGATGAAATGGCCGGATACTCGTGGCAACGGACGATTGGTCCTCGACAGTCTCATCGACGCTTGGTCGGCGAAGATTAAAGCCGCTCGGCAGACCGAGACCTGGCCGAGAATTTCCATCGGTGATCTCTTTAGTTCGGCAGCACCGGCTTGATGGCAGCCAATCTATCGTCGCAGCCAAGAAAAGGGGCTGTCGTGCGAAGGGATTCGCCACGCGTACCGAAACGAAGACGGACACCTACGCGTGAGAAGCGACGTTTACTGGCCGGCGAGCCATAATGTCCCGAAGTATCTGAAATATATCGGACAGTTCTTTAGGATCGCTGGGGGCGCCAAAACAGATGCGAATGGCGCCAGGATCCCCCTTTCCCACCGCTGAGGCGATGCGGGGGGGGGACAAGTATGCCTCGTCCTGGCGCAGCGGCCGTAAACCGATCTGCGGACCACTCTTGCGGCAACTGCAACTATCCGTAGAAGGCTGAGAACTGAAGTTTGCGGCATTGGGAAAAAGTCTAGGAGCACCCCGTAACGTTCGTGCGCCTGACGCCGCCGCTCACGCAGAAGTTCTTCCAGCTTTCCGCTCGCAATCAACCGCACCACAGTCTCGCCTGACACCTGAGCAACAAACCAGGCACAGGCGTGCAGGAGGAGCTGAGTTTGAGCGATGTAGGCCGGCGGGACTGTCACTGTCCCGAGCCTGAAGGCTGGCGCAAGGTATTTGGAGTAGGACGTGATTTAGAAGGAGAGGGCCGGCACCAATGAGGCGATCGGCACAGGACGCTCGGGGAAGAAAAAGCGGTAAACGTCATCCTCTATGATGGCGAGATCGAGCTCCTCGGCGAATTCACCGATGCGCCCCCGCGGTCAAGACTCAGCGTGCGAGCCGTGGGGCTCTGCAACGTCGGCAGGCAATAGAGCACTCGCGCTCGGGACGCCCGGCAGGCTTTTTCAGCGCCTCAGGGTCGATTCGGTCCTCATCCATGTCCACGGGCACCAAATTACGGTGGCTGGCGCGGCGATGGCTTTGAAGCAGGGATAAGTGAAAGCACCCACCAAGACACTGTCGCCGGGTTTTGCCACGAAGCGCAGGGCGACATCGATCGCGTGCTGGGCGCCGTTGCACAGAATCAGCTGTGCCGGCGCGACCGTAAAGGCGTTGTCAGAGAGCGAGGCTGCGATGATTTCACGTCCCTGGGAAAGGCCAGCGTGAGGATGGTAGCCCAACAACAGTGCAAGATCAGGTTCGCGCACCACCTCGCCAAACAACGCGGACAGGACCTGCGTTTCGCTTCCGTGGCCGGGCACGCTCAGCGCTAAATTGACCGGTTCATGTCATGCCGTGGCCGCCTCGGCCTGCGCGGCGAATGACGCCGGACGAAGGTTCCCTGCCCGACATGTCCGCTGATACCGCGTTGTTCGGCCTTCTGATAGGCTTTGCTGACGGTGCCGACGGACAGGCCGAGCTCTCGTGCCAGTTCAAGGTGCGGCGGAAGGCAGTCGCCATCGGACAGCCGACCGTCAGCGATGTCCCGCTCCAGAGCACTGACCAGGGCGAGCTAGCGCGCCCCCTCGGACGCGAGTTTCCGCGGCCGGCGCGTATCTGCAGAAAGCCTGGCGCGGCAAACGGCCAGTACGTCATCACGCCGGAGATGAGCCCCGGCTTCGTGGAGGCACTCCCTGTCAGCAAATCCCACGGCATCGGTCCGGCGACTTGCGCCAAGATGAATGCTATCGGGCGGTACACTGCCTCGACGTCCGCAATCAGTCGCTCGACTCTGCAAGCCAATTTCGGCAAGGCCGGCGCGTAATACTACCGGATATCGAGGGGCATCGATCACCGCGAGGTCCGCGCGAACCGGATCCGGAAGTCGGTTGGTGCGGAGAATACGTCCTCAACCGATCTTTAGCGCTTTCGACGCAATGGCCACCGAGTTGGGCCCGCTGATCGAGAAGGTCTGGCGGCACTGGGAGGACAAGGACCGCGCGGGCCCGGAAAGTCACGCTGAAGGCTCAAGTCAACGATTTTGACATCATCACGCGCAGCAGGTCCATGCCGATCGCGAAGTCGAACCACAGCGAGCCCGAACACTTCTCGATCGCGCTGCTTCAAAACGAGATGCCTGCTCCAAAGCCGGTTCGGCTTCTCGGAGTATCGTTGTGCTCGCCCCACGGTGAGTGGCAGGTGAGCCGCAACTCGGCCTGGCCGATTTGAGAGGCGCAGTTTCGAGCAGGATTTCAGGAGGGGCGCAGGCGCAGGTCGTGTGCAGTGCGGCAGAGTTCATTAGTTCACATTCGTGAATCCCAAAATGGAAAGACTTGCGGTAGGATCGGGCTTTCCAAGGGGGCGCACCCATGTTTGAACAAGCTACAACCGCTCTATTGCGAGCGGTACTTGACGAGGTCTGCGAAAAGCTAGCCCGCGACGAGACGGGCGCTCGCACCCATGTGGCCTGCAAGATCCTCGAAACCGCAAAGACCGGCGAAACGACACCGGACGAGCTGCGGCAGATTGGCCGGAAAGCCCTGACACAAGCGCCGAGGATGTGGCGTTGATCAGGCGAGGTGCGCAGTGAATTTCCAGGTCACGGTCTTGAAGATCCTGGTGAGTTATCCGGATGGATTCGCCGTGATGGCGGACCTCAAGCGCGACATGGCCATCCTGGCGACCAGCGGCCCGGAATGGGCCGAGCGCACCAAGCGGATGGCAACGCGCGTACCCGAGCTCGACATTTTTTCGGACGGCCTCGTCGAGCGTCAAAACGGCGGCTGGAGGATTACTGTGAAGGGACGAGCCGTGCTCGAATCCATGGAGGCGCGCCGGACCGAACACGAGCCGGTCGAGAAGGTGCCAGTCGAAACGGCCGGGCCACCAGTGCCATCCTTGCCGCTGCCGGCAGAGCGAGCGAAGCGCCGACGCGAACGGCGCCAGCGTCGCCGCGAAGCCCGCGAACGCATGCATCTTAAGTGGGCAGGGCGCGGCGGCAGCCCAACTCATTGACCAAAAAGTAGATAGCTCCTGTCGATGCCGCGCCGACCCCGCGTCTCATGGGTCCAGCCGACAGCTCGGCGATAGCTGCCGATCGCCGCGGTCCGCTTGAGTGTCTTGACGACGACGGGCTGGTTCTCATCCGCGAAAGGGGAGACCCAAAGCGCATCCTCGGGACAATAAAGCTCGCAAAAGGAAGCATGTCGTCGTGACGGGCAATGACCGGAATTCCTTAGGTGCCGAGTTTGCCGTCCATCGCCTTCCACACGCTGTCGTAATCGGCGAATGCGAAGACGGTGCATGCCCGCGCTCGGCACCAGGGTGGCAAGGATCGAGGACGGTTGGTTGAAGAACTCACGCCGCTGCGTACCTGGTCAGGAGTTCGGTGTCGGAGCCGAGCTGATTGGCCGGAAACAGCCTGATCTCCAGCCCGCGCTCGTCGCTTCGCGGATCGGTCGATCGCCTCTTGGGCCCGGATATTCACGGGGTGGGTCGGATCCTGCCCGGTCGCAAACTTGTAAACGAACTCGGCTGCGGAAGCCGGACGAGTAAGAATCCCGCAGAGAGGTACGGCCGTGGCTGCCATCAATAGCGTACGGCGGCTCATCCTTCCGGGCTTCGAGACAATCATTTTTCCTCCTGATCCTGCATTGACGTTGGTGCCGACAGCATCAGCCTGCGCTGGCGTGCAGCTTTCGCGTCTCTTGGTTCCCCGCTCTCGACCGCCGGCATGTAGGCAAGAGTCATCGCTCGCCGGCGCAACATGCGACGGGTGTAGCTCCTCACAAGGACTTGGCTGGATTGGCGCTTAGCGCCGGTGCAAGCCACTGCTTGATCTGCCTTGCGACCTCTGCGGTAGAAATCCCGTAGCGGTCGTGCAGTGTCGGAAGTGCGCCAGCGTCAAGAAATTCGTCCGGCAATGCGATCTGGCGGAAACGCGGATGAACGCCTGAACGCATTAGAACCGCGGCAATTGCCTCGCCAAGGCCGCCAATCGACGTGTGGTTTTCGGCAACGACGACAAGACGGCCCGATTTGCCGGCTTCACGCAAGATCGTCTCAGTGTCGAGCGGCTTGATGGTTGGAACATGCAGCACCGCAGTGTCGATGCTGTCGCCCTTCAAGGTTTGCGCCGCCTCGAGCGCACGCATGGTCATGATGCCGGATGAGATGACCAGGGCGTCCTTCCCGTCACGAATCAGCTTGGCCCTGCCAAGCTCGAATTTGTAATCATATTCGTCCAGCACGAGCGGCACCTGGCCGCGCAGCAGGCGGGTGTAGACAGGCCCGTGATGGGCCGCGATGGCGGGCACCAGCTGCTCGATTTCGTGAGCATCGCAGGGATCGATGACCGTCATATTCGGCATCGCGCGAAACAGGGCGACATCTTCTGCGGCCTGATGGCTCGGGCCATAGCCCGAGGTCAGCCCCGGCAGCGCGCAGACGATCTTCACGTTGCGATCTTCCTCCGCGATCGTCTGGTGTATGAAGTCGTAAGCCCGTCGCGATGCGAACACGGCGTAAGTGGTCGCGAACGGCATGAAGCCTTCGGCGGCAAGGCCCGACGCAGCGCCGAACAGAAGCTGCTCGGCCATGCCCATCTGATAATAACGGTCCGGAAATTCCTTCGCGAAGATGTGCAGATCGGTGTATTTGCCCAGATCGGCCGTCATGCCGACAACCTCAGGGCGGCTGCGGGCGAGCTCGACGAGCGCATGTCCAAAGGGCGCCGGTTTCGTCTTCTGTCTTTCAGAAGCGATCGATGCGATCATGGCGGAGGTGGTCAGGCGCGGCTTGCGCGGCTGCGGTGCTGATCTGATGGTCCTCATGCCTGCCTCCCAGCTTCCAGCGCGGCAAGCGCGAGCTGCCATTCGTGCTGCTCGACGCGGATGAAATGATTCTTCTCGCGCTGCTCCAGGAAAGGAACGCCCTTCCCCATCAGAGTGTCGGCGACGATCATCCTCGGCTTGGGCTCGGGATGGGACTTGGCGGCGTCGAACGCGGTAAGTACGGCATCGAGATCGTTGCCGTCGATCCGCTGCACGAACCAGCCGAAGGCCTGAAGCTTGTCGACCAGCGGCTCGAAGGCCATAACCTGCGTGGAAGGACCATCCGCCTGCTGATTGTTGACGTCGACGATGCCGATCAGATTGTCGAGCTTGTAGTGGCCTGCCGACTGGATCGCTTCCCAGACGGAGCCTTCGTCGAGTTCGCCATCGGAAAACAACGTGTATACCTGTGCCTCGGATCTCTTGCGCTTGAGTCCTAGGCTCATGCCGACGGCAATGCTCAGCCCAAGTCCGAGCGATCCGCCCGACATTTCCATTCCGGGCGTGTAGGAGGCCATGCCCGACATCGGCAGGCGGCTCTCGTCGCTGCCATAGGTTTCGAGTTCTTCCTCCGGGACAATTCCCGCCTCGATCAAAGCTGCGTAGAGTGCGATGGCATAATGTCCGTTGGAGAGCAGAAAGCGGTCCCGGCCCTCCCATGACGGGTCTTCAGGCCGGTAACGCATGGCGTGGAAATAGGCCACGGCGAGAACATCGGAGATGTCGAGCGCCTGCGCGATGTAACCCTGCCCCTGGACTTCGCCCATGCGCAGCGCATTGCGGCGGATGTTGTAGGCGCGGTCCGCTAGCTTGGGCGCGTTGATAAGCGCATTGGTGGGCGTTTCCATCGATCTGGACCTTATCTCGCTGGCTCAGTGGATAAGCATGCCGCCGTTGACGTCGATCACGGCACCCGTGACGTAGGCAGATAGGTCCGAGGCCAGGAAGGTGTAGATACCGGCGACATCTTCTGCCGTGCCGAGGCGATTGAGCGGAATGCCTTCCAGAATTTTCGCTCTCATTTCATCATTCAGCTTGCCTGCCGTAATATCCGTGCCGATCAGGCCGGGCGTAACGCAGTTGACGCGAATCCCGTCAGGGCCGAACTCCCGCGCCATCGCCTTGGCGAGGCCAAGGACCCCTGCTTTCGCAGCCGAGTAGTGTGGCCCGCCAAAAATTCCACCACCGCGCTGGGCCGAGACGGACGACATGCACGCGATCGCCCCGGACTTCCGTGCGCGCATATGCGGGATCACCGCCTGGGACAGAAACAGGATACCCTTGAGATTGACGTCCTGAATTCGATCCCAATCGGCCGGCGAAATGTCCAGGAACTTGACGGGCTGGGTGATCCCGGCATTGTTGATCAGGATATCGATGCCTGCGAAGGTTTCGATCACACGGGTGACTGCCTGTTCGCAGAACGATTTGTCGGCGACGTTGCACGCCAGTCCAATGTGGGACTTTCCAAGCGATGCCGCAGCTTCCGCCGCGGCGCCCGCGTCGATATCCAGAATGGCCACCCGAGCGCCCTCGGCGGCGAACCGCCGGGCGGTTGCGAGCCCGATTCCCCGCGGCGAGGCCGCGCCCGAAATGATTGCCGTCTTACCGCTGAGCAGCATCAATTCCTCCCGCAAATTGTTCTTCCTTGCTGGATTTAGGAATGACCTGCGGAGGCCGGCCCTACAAACGCGCAGTTGTCACGGATCGATGAATCTGGTTCACTTATCGAATGCTCTCGAAGATCCCGATATCCTCAATTCGTGCCTTTGAAGCCGCAGCCCGGACCGGATCGTTTCGCGATGCGGCGAATGAGCTTCACCTGACGCCGAGCGCCGTCAGTCACGCGGTTCGCAAGCTGGAGGCCACGCTTCGGACCGTTCTGTTCGAGCGCAGCGCGCGATCTGTGCGGCTCACGCCAGCCGGCGAAAATCTGATGCGTCACACCGGGGCGGCGTTCGATCAGCTCCGCCGCGGGCTTGAAGAAGTCGCCGCCCGCGGCCCACAACTGGTGCGCGTCCATTCCGCCCCAAGTTTTGCTGCGCAATGGCTGGCGCCACGGCTTGCGCAGTTTCTCGCTGCTTACCCGAAGCTCGAGGTTCGACTGGCCGCAAGCACGGATTATGCGCGCTTCAGCAACGATGATTTCGATATCGACATCGTCTACGGTCCGCCGCGCGCGGAAGGCGTCGAGATTGTTCCACTACCAGAGGAGACGGTCACGCCGCTCTGCTCTCCCTCGCTCGCAAAATCGATAAGGAAGGCCGCTGATCTCCTCGATCAGACGCTCATCCGCTCAGACGTGAAGCAGGTGCAGTGGCATCAATGGTTCGCTGCCAACGGATTGGAAGCCCCCGCGCTCCACGGCATGAGGTTCGATCGGAGCTTTCTTGCAATTGCGACCGCTGCGGAGGGATTGGGAGTGGCGTTGGAATCAACCCTCCTGGCCCAGCTTGAACTGGCCAATGGGCGATTGGTTGCCCCGTTGGCGGGACGTGCGACCGATATCAGTTACGTCGGTCACCGTCTCATCTATCCGCGCGCCAGCCGACAAAGATCGGCCGTACGAGCGTTTGCAGACTGGCTGCTGGCTCAGCTCGACGGTGAAGACGCCCGCTCCTTGCAATGAACTGCAGGTCTGGCTGGAGCTTGGTTCAGGGCAAACCTCTGCTTGGCGCCGAACAGCAACCCTCGCCGCGGGGGCGTCCGCGCCTGCGGAGAACCTCAGATCATGCATTCTTCATTGGTCTGGTAGGGAGCTATCGCTGATGCTCGCCGATCCATCTGTACAAGGCGATCATCGATGTAGCGCCTGAGCGCCGCAGCCGCCTTCAACATATAGACACGCATTGAGATCACTTCCCGCACGTCACGGCTCGCGCGCGCCCGCAAACCCTTGCAAGAGGCGCTCGCCGCCAGCAGGCGCGAGGCCGATCGAAAGCCAGCGGATTCTGATCGCAGGAGGCGACGGCGAGCGCATCTTCTCCGCAAGCGATGCAACAGTGAAGCTCACTTTGCAGCTCGCGCGCCTCATCGAGCGGTCGGGACCCCGGAGGCCCTGGCAGAGCTGAGGGCCAGCAGGGTGCTTGGACCTCGATCCGGGACATGCGCTCGCCGAATTGATGAGGCTTTCCTTCCGGACGTCCGCTGCTACTCGGCCGATGGATTTCACACTCTCGACGGGCTTCGAAACTGGATAGCCTCTCAACAACGAAGATGCTCAGCCCGTCGATTCAACGAGGCGATCTTCCACGGCCTCGGGCCGAGCTACCTACGTCGTGGGGAAATGGTCGTTGACCCGCAAGGCCATCGCTGCTCGGCGGGTTGGATGTCGAAACCGAGCGGTAGAGCGGTATGTGACGATTTCTTTCAATGACTCACAGAGTTGGTCTATTCTGGACTTCAAAGTACGAGCGGACAGGTAGACCAGAACGGCAATGGCAAGGCGCCGAAACATCATCGCAATTCCCTCGCTGGGCTCTCTCGACAAGGCCGCAGGCCGGGTCGGACAACAACTTACACAGGCACTTCGCGAGGCGATATCAAACGGGATGTTGAAGCCGGGCGAACGGCTGCCGTCCACCCGCGCCCTCGCGGCATCGCTCCAACTCGCGAGGGGTACGGTCATCGACGCGTTCGGTCAGCTACATGCGGAAGGCTACCTCGAGGCGCGCGCCAGAGGCGGCACGATCGTCGCCAACGTCAACGGCGGTCGCGAACTCGTCAGCCCACCGCAGGCATTCATTGCGCCGCCGCGGATCGGCCCTGTGTTGCGGGAGAACGTCGCCCGTCTTGCAGAGGTCGCGCAAGCTCTTCGGCCGCAAGGGACGGCGCCATTTGCAATCGCTCATCCGGCAGGCGCGGTCGCCCCGGATGACAAGTGGCGCCGTCTCGGTAATCGCGTCCGAGCGCTGCGCGTGGCTGCCCCGTCGGGATACATCGACCCGAAAGGATTGCCTGATTTGCGGCTCGCGATTACTGACTACGTTCGTAAAGCCCGTGGAGTGAAATGCGAGGCCGGCCAGGTCGTGATCACGGCGGGTACGCAGCAGGGTCTTTTTCTGGCTGCAACCGTTCTTCTTGCGGACGGAGACGCAGTATGGGCGGAAGACCCCGCCTATCCCGGTATTGTCGCGGTTCTCGGAAACTTCAACGTCCAGACCTCTCGCATTCCCGTCGACGCGCAGGGCATCGACGTCCACGAAGGTCTCGTCCGATGCCCGAAGGCTCGGGTCGCGTTCGTTACGCCATCGCATCAATATCCGCTCGGCATGCCGATGAGCATGGGGAGACGCACGGCTCTGCTGTCCTGGGCCCGTCAAAACAATGCCTGGATTGTCGAGGACGATTACGACAGCGAACTTCGCTACGCGGGACATCCATTTCCGTCCCTGCAGGGACTCGATCCTACACGTGTCGTCTATCTCGGGACGATGAGCAAAGTGCTGTTTTCATCCATGCGGATCGGATACGCCATCGTTCCCCTTCCGCTGGTGGATGCGTTCGCGGGCGCCCGTGCTCTTATTGACCGCCATTCTCCGACAGCCGATCAATATGTGCTCGCGCAATATATGCGCGAGGGCTATTTCGAAGCTCACATACGGCGCATCCGGGGCGCTTACGCAGAACGGCGCGTGGCCCTGATCTCCGCCATTGAGACGGAGCTGCCGTCCTGGACAGCGCTTCAACCCAGCGACCAAGGTATGCACCTGGTGCTTTGGCTTCCTGCCGGCCTCGACGACGTCAAGCTTGCCGAGCAAGCACACAAGGCCGGGCTGGTTGTGCGACCGATCTCGCCCATGTACCAAAATGCGCCTGCTCGGTTCGGTCTAATGCTCGGCTTCGGCGGCTTTTCCGTCGCGGAATTGCAGGCGGCCGCAGTCCGCCTGAAAGGTGTCCTTGAGGCATC
This sequence comes from Bradyrhizobium sp. MI1.3, assembly GCF_055811695.1. Taxonomy (NCBI): domain Bacteria; kingdom Pseudomonadati; phylum Pseudomonadota; class Alphaproteobacteria; order Hyphomicrobiales; family Nitrobacteraceae; genus Bradyrhizobium; species Bradyrhizobium sp. MI1.3. Next base: position 66,480 of record NZ_JBVVPQ010000014.1, read on the forward strand.
GGTCCGCGCGAACAGAAAGGCCAAACTGTCCAAGCGCCCACGGATGGAAACTGCCAGATAATATCTGGATGGCCGCGCTCAGGTCTCTTTCGCGGCAATCGGCGCTCGCCGCGAACTTGAACATTGGGTTGGGTGCTCCGCAGCGCGCCGGGAAGAACGCGCACTGATCTCCAGTTTTTGAGTCCAACTACAGCTTTCGCCAGCGGCAGACGATCGTAGGGCGAATGAGATTATCCATGCTTGCGCAGGGCCGCCGATGGGTTTGGCCCCGTCATACCCGAGGATCACAAGTAGGTCGTTGCGCCACGATTTCTCCGAGCATGTCGCTCCGTCGGATATGAGTCAGGCCTGCTCCGCTTTGGCCGCAGCGGCGGCCAGCATTGCATCGCCGATCACATCCTTGCCCTGGGCCTTGAGCGCGTTCCCTGCACCGAGAATGTCCCGGACCTCTTTATTCTGACTAAGCTTCGACTTGCCAACGAGTCGTGTGATCTCGATCTCGATTCCGACGATCATCTTGAGCATCATATCGATGTAGTCCTTGGGGCTGTCAGTCATCTTCCAAGGATCGGCCTGCTTCGCCTCATGGATGCGCGTCAGCCGCGCGACCATGCCACGAACGTAACGCTCATCGTCGCGGATTGTCACGCGTCCGTACACATGAGCCACCATATAGTTCCAGGACGGGACCTGCTTCTTGAACTCGACCTTGCTCGGATACCAGTTCGGCGCGATGTAGGCATCCCCGGCGCGGAATACGATCAGCACCTCGTTTCCCGTCGCGATATCCTGCCAAATGGGATTTGCGCGAGCCACATGTGAATGAAGCACGCCCTGCTGCCCTTCCTTCGCATGCAACTCGAAAGGCAGGTGATTTGCGTCGAGCCCGCTCTTCCCGTTAGTAAAGAGGATGCCGAGAGGATTTTTGTTGATGAGATCGTGAAGCGCCTCAGGGCGCGACTCGGCGAAATGTGGGGGGACGTACATGCTAGCTCCCTGGCAATTGATGAATGCCGCGCACGCTGCTCGCAGCATCAACGGGATTTCGTTCAGACCTCAGTCATCTGGAATTCACTCTTGTCTGCGCCGCAATCGGGGCAGATCCACTCGTCGGGGACGTCTTCCCAGCGAGTGCCCGGCGGAATGCCCTCGTCCGGCCATCCCTCCCGCTCGCTGTAAACAACCCCGCAGAGCGCGCACATCCAGGTCTTGTAAACCGGTGCGCCGATCGCTGTGTCAGAGTGCAGGTGAGCGCTTTCATTGCTCATCTCGGTCGCCTATGCTGTGGAGCATTCATGACACCGATGTAGGCTAGAACTGGTTCCTTCCATAGAGCCAGTCTGCGGCATTCTTGCTGTACCAGATTGACGTCCTCTGGTTCTGGTCAAGGCCGTCAACCCGGCAGTAGGAATATCTCTCAGAGAAGACGTGCATTCCTTCTTCGAGCAGCCGAAACTGGTCATCCGACTGTTGGACAACCATGACCGCGAAGCCTTGGGTCGCTCAGTGACGCGCCGCCGCTTTCGTCGGCGCAAAGGCCTGCGAGGCGTCGGCTGTGCATTCCGTCTTCCGACAAGAGCGCAAATGAGCCAGAACCGTCCAGCGGCCGGCCGGCGGCGTTACAAATGGCTTTGTAGAGAGCCAAACGGCCGCTGCAGTCCTGAGCTTTCTGCAATTGCGCTCGGGCGTGAAACGGGTCTAGCCATCATGCAAGAAGATTGGCGCCGCTAACGCCAGTTGAAACGATAATGGGTTGAGCGATGTTCAACTCGCATACGTTCTTTTTGTTCCTGGTGGTGGCATTGTTTGTGGTGGTCACGCCGGGCCAGGGTCTCTTCTATATTGTGGCCCGCACGCTTGCTGGCGGCAGAAGTGAAGGGCTCGCATCGAGCGTTGGCCTGGGTACCTGAGGGCTTGTCCACGTTTTCGGCGGCACCGTCGGTCTGTCTGCCCGTGTTGTCGCAAGCGCAGAAGCGTTCACCTTCCTAAAGATCGCCAGAGGCCTATATCTCATCTGGCTCGGGATTAAGGCGTGGCGCGAGACAAGCGTCGATCCGATAGAATTGCATACGACAGATGCGCATTCTGCTTTTCGCCAGGGCATCGTCATAGAGGCGCTCAACCCCAAGACAGCCGCATGCTTTCTCGTGTTCATCCCGCAACTCGTCGACCCATCTGGGAGTGTCAGCATGCAGTTCATCGTCCTGGGCTCATTTCGCTCGCACTCAACACGAGCGTAGACCTGATTGTGACCTATTGGGGACAGAAGACGAGGGATGGCTTTGCAAAAAAGGCCCTCATTCTTCGTTCAGGCGCGACAAGCATCAGGCGCCATCATCTGCGGGCTGGGGCCAACGCTACTCTTCGCACGGCGCACGAGTTCACGCTGCCGAATTTCCGCGCTCGAATAGCGCGCAGAGTCTCCATTCGGCTACGAAGGACGCCTTGCCATCGGAGGTCCTTGCTTCACCGTGCAACGGGATCACGACCAGCGTCGATGCTGGTTCGACTTCGGCCGCGCTTTGGCCGTCCGGGCCGGCAGAACATGAAGGCACGCATCAACCGGCTGGGAGCAAGGCCCGCCACTGCAATCCAACGCGCTTGCCTCTGCTGCCTTTTGCTCTCGTGCTGCTGGATCTGGGTACGTGATGAGGACCGAGTTCGTGTCCACGGCCTAGAAATCGTCATCCTTCCTCGTGCTCAAAACGAGGAGTGCAGCCGGGAACGGGTGAGCGATGGCCGCAACGCCCTCCTGCCGGATCTTCAAACATCAGCATCACCCGCCCGAGCCTGAGCACCGTCGGGGTCGTCATCGAGAGCGGCCTCCCATTTCTTGCGGATTAGCGAGAAGGCGTGACATCGCTGGGATTGCCGCTAGTGTTTCGGCAAGCGCATCGCCGCGATGCTTAGATCGGCGCCAACTCGAACCATGTTGCTTCCTAACCATCGCACTGACCACCGGGCGCCTTTGGATAGTGCGGATGCCAACATGCTGAGTCGCGAAGCTGCGTGCGAGGTGGAACGGTTTCTTGATATCGCAATGGCCACAAGGAAACAGCGCTGATTTCCTTGCCGGGCCTCGCCCACGAGATTGGCGTGGGCTCGGTCCAAGTCAACGACGAGGGTCACCGGCTCGGGCTTGGCAGTTTCAAGGCTTTGGGCGGCTCCTATGCCGTCATCCGGCTCGTCTTAGAAGCAGCAACTCCGCGCCTCGGCAGGGCTATTGACATCTCGGAGCTTCACGCACCTGAGGTGAAGGCCGTAGCACGGGGGATGACGGTATCCTGCGCCAACGGACGGCAATCATGGCAGGTCCGTAGCGCACGGCGCTCAGCTCGTGGGGGCGAACTGCGCTATATATTCATTCACTCGGGCGTCAGCGATCAGCGTAGCGCAGCAATCGTCCCACATGGCGCGCAGATGATCCGCGTCAGCGGCAACTACGATGACTCCGTTGCCGAAGCATCCCGAGTTGCCGCAGAGAACGGCTGAATCACGGTGTCTGACAGGTCCTGGCCGGGCTATCCCTGGTCTGGTAATGCAGGGATCTCCGCGCTCCTGACTGAAGCACTACGACAGTTGCCCGAACCTCCGACCCACGTCTTCGTCCAGTCAGGAGTCGGTGGACTTGCCGCAGCGGTCTTGGACATTTTTCGGTGTCGTTAGGTGATAGTCGCCCGTCCTTCACGGTTGTCGATCCATCGCGCGCAGCGTGCCTGTTTGAAAGCGCTCGAACCGGGCATTGCGTCAAGGTAGCTCATGGGCAGCCGACGGTGATGGCGATGCTAGAGTGCTACGAACCTTCGCTCGTCGCTTGGCGCATCCTTTCGCGCGCAGCTGACGCTTTTATGATTGTCGATGACGAGGAGGCCGTCGGGGTTATGAACCGTTTGGCCAATCCCCGGGACGGTGATCCGGCTATCGTTGCAGGCGAAAGTGGCGGGGTTGGTCTGGCAGGGTTGCTGAAAGTTGCGGCCGATTCGACCTCGCGCGCTTGACTGGTCTTGAACCTGACGCACGGGTCTTCCTCATCAATACCGAGGGCGCGACGGATCCTGGCGCTTACGAACAGCTCGTGGGTCAGTCTCTGTCGCAAGTGGTCAGGAGAAGCTTGGAGGCCTAGACGCTCATGATCCGCGGCCCGTTCGGTGAACTCGTGACGGGGACGAAAGCCCAAGAGAAGGCCAAGAACGAAGGCATCCAGCGATTGATCCTACGATTGAAATCCGCCGCAGATTTCTGCTTCCAACGAGGCCCGTACGCACGTTTTCGGCACAAAAGGCATGACTTTGCCGTCTTGCCGCAAGACCAAGCGTTATGACTTTGGCGCTTTGCAGTCCAACCGCGTTCGCCTCATCGAATGATACAACAGCTTCGTTTTCTTGTTGATTCGGCACACCGGCTATGAGCCGTTTCATAATTGCGATACAGCTCTCCGAGTAATCTGTCGATATGCGTGGACTCCTGATCGTTCTCACGGCTTTCGCGATCATATTGGCGGCACGCGGCCACCACCAAAGCGCCTTCATGCCGCGCCCGACGGCGCCCATGCCACCCGTCAATGTGCCCTAACACCACGAGGTCTGTCGGGTACGCGGTTGCCTGCGAGCGAACGCAGGGCAGATCGGGCCGGCAACAAGGGACTGCTAGGCTGATTTCGGCGCATTCTTCAGATAGACGACAGCGCGACGTCCCGCAGAGGTCAGCTCCCCCAGAGTCGTTTTTCCCGCCCGTACCGCTTGGATCAGTTGCTCAGCGACATACCGGCGGCTCTCGTGGTCACCGCCATTCGGCAGCCCCGCACAGACCTGATCCAAGACCAGGCCCATGTTCGCTTGAACCTCTCCCGTAAATTCGCTCACGCTCCATCTCTCCTTTCGAGGGATAATGCGATAAGGCTAGTGCCCTCTTTGCACTCGGTATAGCGCACATTTGCCGAGCGGTTAAAAGCCTCTCGCGTGCAGAAGTGAATTCATGGTTTGACGCGGCTTGGTATCCTCGCAATTCGCGCGGCGCTTGCGTTTGAAACGATCGCGCCGCGTTCGAAACGTCTCGTTGCGAGGAGGACGGAATCGTCCCGTACGGCTCGGATTTCCGGGCTCTCGCATTTCCCTGAGCGCCGGGCCGGCCTCATGCGGGCGCTATGGTCCTCACATGGGCGGCCATGGCCCTCTGGTTCGGCGCGAGCGGCCGTTGCGCCGCAGTTCACGCGAGACTGTCGAATCAGCCCGCCCCAGGCGACGTCCAATCTGTTGGATCGATTGGCCCTGCACCTTGAGAGGCGCGATCTCTTCGTGCTCTACCAATGAGAGCTATTGCCCCGAGATCGCCTTTGCCGAAGATCTGAACATCGCTGGTGGCATGTCGCCCGCCTTTGGGAATAATCTGCTTCCGCGGTAGGTCGAGGGGGCGATCGGCAACATCTTGCAGATCGGCTCAACCCCACGCGCCGCACGATCATCGTCGATGCGATCATGGCTTGGACCGGCGGTCGAGCTCCGCCGTCGCAAAATAAGCGCTTGCCTTGCGCAGGATCTCGTTGGCTGGCGAAGCTCGCGGTTCTTCCGTTCCAGAGCCTTGGGCTTCTCGGCCAGCTCGGTCGGAACGCCGGCCCGCTGCCCACTGTCGATCTCGACCTACTTGACTCAGTCATGCAAGGTCTGCGCGTGCAGCCAATCTTGGCCGCAATGGAAGTCACCGTCGTCCAGCGCGACCTGTGCTCGTTGGCCTGATACAGAGCTATACGACCCCCTTGGGCTCGGGCCTCGGGTGAACATTTCTCGTCGTCTTGCTTGTCATGGCTCCACCTTCTCAAGACTTGGAGCCTCCGCCAAATCCGCGGCGGCGGTTCAGATGGGCGCTCAATCCTGCAAGCGCTCAAACGCGGACGGCACGATTGAGTGAGTTTTGCTGTCAAGATGCTCTGGTCTACTCAGCTTCTGGCGGAGCGATCCGTTTGCAACCACGAGAGCACTAACGAGGATGCCCGCCGGAACGCGGCGAACTGTCGCTCGATCTTGCTGGAAAAGTGCGCTCTGCCACGAGACCGGCAGGAATTATGCGGCTTATTTGAATAACAATGCCGAGATTGGCCAGAAAGGGAAGCGGAGCGGCGATTGCCGATCTCTATTCCTCGCCGCAGAGGTCGTTCATGGGCAGTCATGATCTTGTCTCCAGCAGTTTCCTCGGGCTGACCGCAGCCGGATTTGCGCTACTCTGCTCGAGCCTGCTTGTCCTCGTCTTCACATGAAGTAAGCCCCCTCGTATGGCCAGTCTCTGGTCATTCAGTTCATCGACTGGACGGACTGCTTCCCTAGACTTTGAACGCTGGCACGGCTCCAGCAGGCGTGATGAGTATCGTAGCCGCCCGGCCAAAACCCTCGACGCGATAGCGGCCCCTGCCCGCAACCTTCGAAACAACCGTAAGCCCGTCACGCAACGCCTGTGAACTTACCCAGAAAACTGGTCTCCAGAAAGTCATTGTCCTAACCGCCGGCTCTGAACGGCATGACAGTGTTGAAGGTCGGCCGCAGCCGAGACTAACCTGGGATCTGCACCGGCAGTGCGGAATAACCGTGCACAAAATTCGATTGAACTCGCTCCGGTTCGCCGACCACATTTACCTCCAAACATCGATTCAGCATCTCCTCCCACAGGATTTTCAGCTGCAGCTCGGCAAGGCGCCTACCCACGCAGCGATGAATCCCAAATCCGAAAGAGAGATGTTGCCGTACATTTTCCCGATCGATGATGAAGCTGTTGGCTCTCGCAATGACCTCGTCATCTCGGTTGCCAGAGATGTACCACATCACAACTTTGTCGCCTCGCCTGATTCGCTTGTGGCCTATCATGAAATCGTCCACAGCGGTCCGGCGCATGTGTGCAATGGGGGTTTGGTATCGTATAATCTCGGATACCGCGCCGGACACCAGCGAAGCATCATCCCGGAGTTTTCGCATTTCGGATGGATTTTGACTCATGAACAAGACGCCCCCGGTAATTGAGTTGCGCGTAGTATCGTTACCTCCAACAATCAGCAGAATGAGGTTGCCCAGGAACTCGCGGGGCTCCATGTTTCGGGTCGCCGGTGAATGCGCCATCATCGAGATCAGGTCACCGCGCGGCTCACAATTGACCCGTTCGCTCCAAAGCCGCGTAAAATAGTCCAGGCACTCCGACAGCACCACCTTTCGCTTTTCCCAGCTGTCGATCTGGTCGCCCATTTGTGGAGTCAAGGCAGCTACGTCCGACCAGTAGGTCAGCAACCACCGATCCTGAAATGGAAAATCGAACAGCGTGGCCAGCATTTGGGTCGTCAACTCGATCGAGACCCTGTCGACCCAGTTGAAGGTATCGTTGCGCGGCAAACCGTCCAAAATCTTCTGAACCCGCGAGCGGATCAAGCCTTCAAGATTTGCCAAGTTCTCCGATGCCGCTATCGGACTGATAGTCTTACGTTGCTGAGCATGGAGAGGAGGATTCATTTTGATAAAACTGGGGGTCCAATACTCCTCCGGCGGGTCGACTATTGTGACGCTTCGCTCTGATGAGAATGTTGTGTGATTTGAGTCCACGGCTATGATGTCGCGGTATTTTGTTATCGACCAATATGGTCCGTATGGGCTGTTTTCGCAATAATGAACGGGATCTTCCCTTCGCAGCCGCTCGAAATAAGGCCAAACGGTATCATCCTCGAAGCGCTTGGGTTCGCTTACATCAAGGCGGCTCAGCGGGATATCAGTGCTCTCGCAGGCGCTTTCTGTCGATAACGCTGTCATGATTGTCTCGCTGACATTGGCTTGCACTTTTGCTGGATCAGCTGAGTGCGCTGTCTAGAGTTCGGGGGAAGCGCGCTCGAAACACGACGAGCTTGGGCGGTGCACTAACGATGTGTCACGCATGATCATGGCTGGACTTCGCGCGAGGTCCGAAATCTGAAATCATGTTACGGACTTTGGTTTGGTCCCCGTCAACGAAGAATAATGGAAAGGCGAGCGAAGCTCCCCTATCAGGATTGGGAGGCGCGCGAACGCGCCCTTTGTGGTAGTCAACATCAAGCCGCAAGCACTCGCAGCTGTGGCACCCAGCCGGTTATCGTCATTTTCTCGGGCAGGCAGCCCCTTTGCCACTCGACCACTTACATTGCCGAGGCGACGGACGTCCGAACTGGCAACAAAGTATCTTCCATGCGCTGGAATAGAAGAGAATTGGCACAGCTGAAACAGCTCTGGTCCGAGGGACAGAGTGCCGCGCAGATCGCGGGTCATCTCGAGTGCAGTCGCAACGCCGTTTGCGGCAGGCCGACTCGGTTGGGTCTCAGTCGAGGTCACAAGCCACCAACAGCACAAAACCCAAGATTAGATCGGTGCCCAAGCGGAGGGCCGACGTTGATGGCTGCCCGCCGCGATCGCGTCCGAAAGAAGCTGCTGCAATAGGCGCTAAAAACGCGGCCTCAGGAAATGAGCAAGCGGCAGCTTTACGCAATCCTAGCTGAGGCGGTCAGGAATACCGTCTAGAGCTATCGGCGCCGCGATCTCCCGGGTCTAGGCCGCCGTAGTCGGTTCATTCGGGCTATTTGGTTTCGCGATTTGTGCCTATCCGACGAACAGTGGCGTCCAGTAGAACGTTCGCGGCAGGAGGGCTCGATCGTACATCAAGTCATCCAATCTCAAGAGGCCGGATGCGCTGAATTGGAGAGAAGAGAGCGTTCTGCTTATTGAGTTTTCCGGGTATGCGTTTTGGGGAAGCGCCCGCCGTCCTGGTTTGCGCGGTGTTCGGAGCTTTCGGCACACCGCGCCCAACGAACTACACGAGACCGGGTGAAGCCGCTTGATCCTCAACCACTTTCGATATCTGCGACAGGCGTGTGGAGAGCTGGACTGGGACTGAACACTCGGCAAATCATCGAGGTACGACGTTTCCGGGGGTGAGCCCGGTGGCCCTCCGACTGTGATCGGACCTTCTGGGTTTAGACGAAGGCGCGAGTTTCCTCGCCGGCTTCGATAGGTTTGAGCTGACGGCGGAGATGAAACGGAAGAAGGTGAAGCGGTGAGTACCAGATAGCTCCACTATTCGATCTTCGCCTGTTCTCCCGAAAGAACCTCCGATAGAATCGCCTGTCGTCGGGCGGCGCTATGCTTAGCGTTGGAGCGGCTTGACGAGCTGCCCTCGCGGGATATTGCCTGACGTCGTTTAAAAGGTCGGCTCCTGCGGTGCGCAGACACACGAAAACGGCTACCACCAACGTAGGTGCCTTGACGTCTGCGCAAAACCGGCGGCGCCTCTGAGGCGGCCGGCTGTTCAATTGCACCCATCCGTTCTCGCTCACCTACCCGGCTCATTTCGTCACGCCAGCTGCGCGAGAGCCGCCGATAGGAGAGTTTCGCTCGTAGCGATATTGCCGCCGAGTAACGGACGCATGAAAGGACTTCTTCTGCGAGGGATCCATGAAGACGCCCACCGACAATCCCTTCATTGGCGAATTTCACTACATACCGGGACGGAGCCAAGCGGACCCATTATTCCTGGACCGATGGGGAATACGCCACGCAGACTCAACTACCAACCTTGTCAGTTGACGGAGAATACGGGACCGTATCAATGTTGGTCATTGAACCTCGCACGAGTCAAATCGTGGAGCAGTTCGAGGTCTAGCAGCTTAAACGGCCCTGGTGGGTGTCTCGTTGCCGAAGATCAAAGATTATCAAGGCGGACGAATTGGGGACCCCGCCGTGGCTGTGTTGATTCGAGTATCTCGCTTGCAGAACTTGTTCTCTGTGTCCGAGGGGAGCGGATCGTCATCCGACAGCGCGTTTCTTCCGCAGATCGGCCGTCACGCAAGCTCCCAATTGCCTAGCGACAATCCCGATCGCCCTTGGCAAGCAAAGGGATGCAGGACAATTCGCTTGCGACGTAAAACTTCGTAAACATGGGATAACAATCCTTGCAGACCTCGATCTTAAGCACGTATTACGATGCTCGCCTTCCTTGGTACACCATCTATCCAACTGTAGCCCAGTTCTCCAAAGCAGTCGGCGGCGACGCCTGTGAGAGATGGCTGCAGCAGCTGCCGCTTGACCAATCGGTGTCGCTCTATTTCCACATTCCGTTCTGTCGATCGATTTGCTGGTATTGTGGCTTCGCTCGAAGCATCACTCGCCGGCATTCTCCTATCCTCGACTTTTTGGGGGTTCTTCGTAAGGAGATCGATTTGGTCGCGGCGCAGGTTGCGCAACCGCTGCCTGTGAGCGACGTCCACTTCGGCGGTGGAACGCCGACCCTCATCGAGCCAACGGAATTCCGCCGGTTGATGGGGCTTCTGCGCCGACGCTTTGCGATTTCGAACACGGCCGCCATTGCTGTTGAGATCGACCCGCGCACGTTCACGCTCGCCACATGCGAAGGATTGGCGGCTGCCGGCGTGAACCGCGCGAGCCTCGGCGTCCAGAGCTTCGATCCAATTGTCCAAAAAGCCATCAACCGGGTCCAGAGTGAGACACAAACAGAGCGCGTTGTCCAGGCGCTGCGGCAGCATGGAATCATGCGCGTCAACTTCGACCTCATCTACGGGCTGCCAAATCAGACGGTGCAGTCCTGCGTTCAGACCGCGACAACGGCGCTGGCAATGCGACCAGACCGGCTTGCGGTGTTCGGCTACGCGCACGTTCCTTCCTTCAAGAAGAATCAGCGCCTGATCGACGAGGCAGCGCTGCCAGACAGCCATGCCCGTGCAGAACAAGCAGCCGCGATGGCCAATACACTGACTGCAGCGGGCTACCGCCAGATCGGACTCGACCATTTCGCCTTGCCGCACGATGAGCTCGCGCTGGCGCAGAAAGCCGGTCGCCTGCGGCGGAATTCACTCGGTTACTCCGCCGACACCTGCAATAAAGTGATCGGCTTCGGACCGTCGGCGATCGGCCGGCTTGGCGAGGGTTACGTCCAGAACGAAGTTACAGCGGGTTCCTACAGCGGCCAAATCAACGCCGGCCTTCTGGCGACGTCAAAGGGCTACTGTCTCAGCCTTGAAGACCGCCTCCGGGCCGCGATCATTGAGCGGCTAATGTGCGATTTCGAGGTGGACGTGCCGGCAATTTGCGCTGCTCATGGATTTGACCCGATCGGCTTGCTCGGTTCAGGCGAACGCTTAGCAATCCTCGCTGAGGATGGGATCGTCGAAATGGAAAAGGGATTCCTCCGCGTGAGGCCGGAGCATCGTTTTCTCACCCGGGCTGTGGCAGCCGCATTCGATTGTTACTTTCGCGCCCCCTCTGTTCAGACCAGCCAACGCAATGATTGGATGAAATGAATCACGTTTTGCTGCACGCGCCAGCAAGCCTGAGGAATGCGTTCGCTCATCTGGCACACTCACAACCAGCTCCAAATCGATCAACGACGCCGTGCGAAGCTGTGCGGCGGAGAGTCGCCCTGACCCGCGCCGCGAAGACAAGCTGGACGCACTGCTGCCGGGAATTGGACGCCCCGACAACAACGCTCCTCGCTCAAGCAGCGTGACCCTACATCTCGACAAGTTTCATCCCATCACCGCCATTAGCCGTGTAGCCAAGGATCTCGATGGGGACGACGACTGGTTGCGCGACGCCGCCAACCAACTGGAGATCGAGAACTGATCATCTTATGTCGTCGAGATGATGACATCTCGACGTTTAGGGACTTCCGGATCGAAAACCCTGATCGAGCTCGTCCGGATGGACAAGGACATCTGACCCTTGGCTCCGGCGGTGGCAGCCGAAATCATGCGTGATACGGCGCAAAGGATATTCGAGCGCCACAACTACAACCAGATCCGGCGGGATCACGGTCTTCGAAAAGATCGTTCCCTGTAAGAGCTTCGCGCGACGTGGATCGAAGCAAACGCCTAGAATTCACCCGCCGACGCTGCGATACCGATCGGCCGGGAACGCCGGGGTTGTGGAGTCGAGCGACACATTAGCTACGATTCACGCAGCGACAGCCGACCTCCCGCTCAGTCAACTACCAAACCTAGCAATTGATGGAGACGACGGAGACATGCCAGTCAGTGGCGGTGAAATTCGCTCGGGCCACATAAGAAGTCGCCGCGCGATTTCATCGATCAATGGAGCTGATGAATGTCTTGCCTCGTCGTCCCCAGGTATCAAACTGTCTCCAATCGTGCCCTCCATCTTCCTCTAAGAGCCACTCGAGGGTTTGTGGCGGCGAGTTTACGGGCCGCCAAGGATGTTAGCCCCTTCTGCCTGCCCGTGCTTCATCCCATCGACCGAGCAGCGAGCGGCTTTTCTTGGATCGGGCGTGTTGTTCTGCGAGCCCCGCTATTGCCGCTGCTCTCTGTTGAAAACTATTCTCCTTCGTTTTGGCAGCGGGTTTGTCGCAAGGTTCCTGGGCTCCGTGTATCGGCCACCAATCTCTTGCTAGCGAACGCGCACACCGAGCAGCCCGTTAATGTCTCGACACCCTCCAGCAGAAGCTCGCCTTGATTAGCGATCGAGCGACTGGGTTGTTTTGCGCTGTGTACCCACACGTAGGCCAAGCGGCGCCGCTGTGGTGATAGCGCGCAAGGTGGGTCTCGCTGACATAGAGAGGCCGCCTGGTGTCAAGCGTCTCCCACCACATTGAGGGACAAGATTTGACATCCGCTCTAAGGCCGTCAGTGGAAGTGCACTTTATTCAAATCGATGAGCGCGAAACTCACCATGCATCGTTGCGTTATAACGCCGCTATCCACGCAAGCATACCTGGCTGGCGTCGTTGCTTTCATGTCTGGACCAACTGCGAAGCCACGAGGTCGTATTGTCCTTTGTCTGATAGCTAGTCTCGCCAGCAGTTCGGCGGCGCCGAGTCGCGAGATCTCTGGCCCAAGAAGCCCCAGCCCCGATGAGCTCGATGAGGCAACAAGCAGAACAATTTCGGATCCGGCCATCACATTCCGAAGCGGGCGGCCCAAGGGAGCAGCGCGCCTTTCTAGGAGCTCCTTGCCAAAAACAGCTTCGACCACGATTAAGCGCGACGTTGCCATGGAGACGGCCAAGAGCAGAATTGAAAAGCCGATCGACCCATTCGCAAAATTCGAGAAGCTTCGCGAAAGAGGTGGCGCTTTCACTGCTCCTGGTCCTGCGGACACGATAGATCAGGATACAGCTTCTCTCAGATCCCATTTTTCGGATCTCGGGATTGGATTTGCTGGCTGGACGCTAAACACGTTTGTCGACAATGAACTCGGCAATGGCGCCAGAAGCACCATCGCCAATCAGCAATATGTCGGCCAGAATCCGACATTTAGTACGGTCAACTCTATGATCGTTACTTATGACCTCGCTCGGCTTGGAATTCCCGATGGTCAGATCGTGGTCGGAGCCGAGCATCAACACTGGACATGGCAGAGCGCTGGGCCAGATCGGCTGGGCCTCAATGCAGTTTCTTACTATCAAACGTTATTCGACAGAAGGATCGAACTCAAAGTGGGCTACCTCAGGAACCAACATGAGTTTGCGGGCGCTGGAGACAAAGTGTTCGGACCCTCATCGAAAATGCTGTTCCAAGCTGGCATGAGCAACAATTGGGCGCCAACGCCGGCTCTTAATCTGAAGTACAATTTTGATGATCGCCTATATAACAAGCTCTCAATCCAGCGCTCGGTCAGTCCAGCAGGACAATATGCGCATGTAAGCGAGAATCCCACTGGCTTGAACTGGAGCACGCGCGACGCAGGCATTCTTTTGCTTGATGAGCTTTCCTACAGGAACAAGCCTACTCCGGGTGTAATGGAGACTTGGCTGCGGGCTGGCGCGGGCTTCAACAACAGCCGCTACACGGACCTGCAGCATCCGACAGAAGCGACGACCAAGGCCAACAGCGTCTACTATGTAGGTGCGGACAGGCAATTCTGGCAGTCTGCCGTCCACGGCTCGGCATCTCGCGGAGTCTATGGCGGGCTCTCTGCAATGTATGCTCCGCCTGACCTAAATAGAGCTAGTCAATACTACGAGATTCGCCTTTATGCGAAGGGCCTATTGGACAGCCGGCCCACAGATCAGATGAGTCTTGTTGTCAGCAATACCATCTGGAGCCATGTCGCGGTGGACGCTGCACTGGCAAAAGAACAGCTGGCGTACCGTGACAGTACTGCTATTTCAGGACTGTACACGGCGCATCTGGCGCCGGGGATATATACAACCGTAGGACTGACCTACATCAATCACCCGACAAGCGTTACCTACACACCGCAAACCGGACACGCCCTGAATATGTTAGTATCTACGTCCGTATTCTTCTAAGGGCTCAGGACTGGGCGTGAATTCACCGGCATGTAGTCGAAATCACAATCGTTCCCTTTCAACGGCTTGGGCAGGTCATCGCGGCGTTTTGCTATCTCTGTGCTCCTGGCGCGAGGCCGGGTACCGCGTGAATTTAGGCATGTCCAAGGTAGCCTGCTGTTGGGAATGGTAGCTTGGAGCCTTTGCTGATTCGGTCTACGAGCGATAGACCGGCGCCGTATCGCGCAAAAGTCGTATCCTCTTGCGGAGCGACATTGTTTCACGTTAGCTGCTCCTGCAGCTCGTCAGACTCGCGTCCGAGCTCTTACTCTGCCATGACAACGCCGAAATCGTGCCCTCGGAGATTCCCGCGACGAGACTTGGTAAGTGGAACCGCGACACAGATGCCAAAATTCAGCCAGCTCCGGCAATCGCGCTCTGTCTGTCCGACGGTCGTGCCGTCGTCCGAAAGGCGATGCGCAAGGTCGGCGGAAACGCACCCCCTTCCGTGGGAAAGTCAACCGGACGCGGCCGGATGACTCGCGCCACTCGGCGCTGAATCATTTTCGGCCGGACGAGATGAGCTTGAGCATCTTACTTCAGCAAGTAGGTCGCCTCCCGGGTCTGCGCGCGCGTTAGCTCCTCCCATCCAATTGCGCGTGGCGTTCTGCTCGGCTTAACTTCTCTTCGCAAACATCTATTCGCGCGAACATGCGACAAGGCCAGTGCAATTATGTGAATTTGCCGCGCACTGCTAGGCAACTTTCGTGGACGGGTGCTTCGTCATCTTGAGGCGCGTCACACTGCATCGACCATCGACACTGACGGGCGCGTCACCATCGAGTGTGGCACGATGAACGACGCGATGCTGGTCACCGTAATCGTTAAGGGCATAATGCTGTGTTGCGCGATTGTCCCAAATCGCGACATCGCCTTCTTTCCAGGTCCAGCGCACGGTATTTTCGGGCGCCGTGATATAGGACTGGAATAGTTGAAACAGCTTCTGGCTGTCGCGTTTTGGGATATCAATAAACCTTTGCACCAGATCGCCGAGCACCAGCGCGCGCTCGCCGGTCTCGGGATGTACACGGACCACCGGATGCTCCGTCTCATAGATTGTTTTGGTAAAGACCTCATCAAAATGCTTCTGATCGATGTCGCGAACACGGCAGGTCCCGGCGTAGTCGAAGGCGTTGCTGTGAACGGTCCAGAGTTCGTCGGCAAGCCGTTGGAGCGGCCGCGGCAGATCGAGGTAGGCCGCCACAGCATTCGACCAAATCGTATCGCCGCCGGACGATGGGATCACAATAGCTCGCAGCACCGCAGCTTTGGGATAAGCCGCTAGAAAGGTTCCATCGGTGTGCCATACATCGGCTCGGCTACCTCCACGCGCGGAATCAAGCTCGAGGATCGAGGTCGTTCCATTGATCGTACCGAGTGTGGGATGCGGCACCAGCTTTCCCAAACAAGCGGCAAAGCGCTCCTGCTCCGCGTCATCAAGATGCCGCTGATCGCGGAAGAAGATCACTTTATGTTCGAGCAGCAGGCTATTGATTGCAGCGACGGTTTGGCTCGGCAAATCACCCGAAAGTTTGATATCTCTGATTTCAACACCGATGCGCGCGGCGCGCTTGACGATGTCGGTCGCTGGAATGACACGCTCGGTCGAAGCCGTTTCTTTCATTGCAATTTTTTCCAAGTTTTGCGGATTGTTCAAGCAGACGAGGGTGCATCTCACTCGCTTTCGATGACGAACCTCGCGCTGCGGGTACTCTTGAGCAAGCACCATGCCAGTCGGACACGAGCTGTGAACGTCAGGTTGATGATCCGAACAGCTTGCCAGGAGCTCGATGGCACCTCCAATCCTCTTGCAATCCGAACCCGCAAATACACCAGAGGTGAAAACTCTGAGGCTAGCGCCCCGGTCCGGGGCGAAAGGCACGCAACACCGAGAGGAATTGTACCGCTCGGTACCCGAACAGAAACGCGCCATACGGCCTTCGTGCAACTTTGAGCAGCGAGCCGTGCGTGCCGTTCTCGTCCAGTATGGCACCTGCCCAACTGTTTGCAGCAATCCGCCAAATACGGGCCGCGTCTGCGAACGAGCCATCACCGGCTCTGAAGGTGTCCGGGACCTGCCCTGGCCGCGATCACTACCGGCTTCATCCGCTGGAAATGGAAGAGGAATAGATGACCTTGGAAGAGACCCAAACGATTGAACTACGGTTTCATCCAGGCGAAAGCCATTGACCCGCGGCACTGGGATCGCGATGTTCTCGATGCACCGACGTCCGAGGGCGGTGAGGCAGATGCTCGGCATTGTCCCGGTGGCTTTGCCTAAGACGGCAAAGATATGTCCACTACCGGTCGTTATAGGTGTTTCAATGTTGTCGAAGTAATTACCCTCGACGAGTGCTTGCACAGATGATCCAGCAACCACTGCATGGAAAACTCCGCAGCTGTGTTGCGCATTCGTGTTGTGGAAGTAATTGTTAACGAGATGGATAATGGCCTGCGCACCGTCAATGTGCGGCGCCCGCCCCGAGATCTCATGAAAATAGTTATTTGCGATAGTGATCGTCTCCGGGACACCAAGAAACAGGAGGTTCCAATAGTGTTTCCCGTTAGAATAGGAGGAATAGACATCGCTGCCATCGAAGTCGTTCCAGGAAAGCGTAATATTCGTCGTGGGGAAAAAGCGGCCGATAGCGGCCGAGCCAATGCCGATCACCGTTTTGTTTGAGCCAATTTCCAGCGGGCGCTTGCCGGCCCTGTCGAATGCGACAGACGTCTTCTCCTTGCCATCGCAATGCGTGTCGTTTCCATCGATAAGAAGAAGGGACTCACGCTTGTAAGGTGCCGAACAGGCACGGCCGTATTGGGACCCCTGCCCTTCGCCTCGCCCCTCCGTACCGGTAAAGTCTATGGTTCCGATTACCTGGATCTCGCGCGAACTATCGTCATTGCACTGGCCGAAGCTGTACCACCGACATAACTCATAATTCAGAGCTTGGTTGATCTGACTTGAACTATCTCGCCTCCCAGCCCGCCCGTCGCTGCAGAGCCAAAGCCCATGATGGCCTCCGATCGCACATCGTTCGGTCCGAGGAGGGACGAGACGCCGAGGACGGCAGCAAGTCCGCAGAGCACGCGCAACGAACGCTTGATGTGCTCCATCGTGTGTTTCATAGGCATATGATGCTCTCTCTTACCTCCGCAATTCCGCACGACAACCTGAATTTTCGAGCCGAAATGCTGAACTAGACGGGGCCATCAGCATGCGGCGTTAACGCCATTAGATCGTCGTCAATAAGGCAGGCTGGTAACATCGGAAGCATGCTAAACAACGGTCGAGGTGTGCAGCCGCAGGCACCGTGCCAGATGGAATCGACCTGGGTAGCCATTGAGCGGCTCACGACTGATGAAAACAGCGGTCGATGCTTCGAGAACGCGGTCAGAATGAAAGCAACATCTTATCCCACGTTTCACCGTAACGCGCACGGCTCGAAGGCAACGGCGGGACCAGCTTGCAACCGCGCTCTTTGATTTGCGCCTTCGACGCTTGATGGGCTAGCTGCCCTAAGGCCCTGGAATGCAACTATCAAACCTGGCTGTTCCTGTGATCCCGAATGAGGCGTACCGCAGTTCAAATCATGAGACGCCCGGCTTCCGTCGGGCTGTCTGGGAGCTTCACTGATGTACACGCCGTCCTGCTTCCAAGTTCTCGATATCGCCGGCCTTCAACAAACAATGCGCGAGGCACGGACAGCGACACTGGTCACCGCCACTCACGAGGGGCTTGTTGGAACGTTGCTGCCCGTAGTACTCGACGAGAGCGCAGGCTCGATGGGCACGATTTACGCGCACGTGGCGCGTGCTAATCCGCAGTGGAAGCTGACACCAACCGGAGAGGCGATGGCAATTTTCGCTGGGGCGGAGGCCTATATCAGCCCTTCATGGTACGTGACCAAGCACGAGAGAGGCGAGGCCGTACCAACGTGGAACTATGTCGCTGTGCATGCCTACGGACAAGTTGAGTTCTTCGAGGATTCCGATCGGCTCCGCGAGGTAGTCACGCGGCTGACCGATGTACATGAGCGCTCAAGCAAAGACCGCTGGGCGGTCTCGGACGCACCTGCCGATTTCATCAAAGCGGAGCTCGAGGGGATTATCGGCCTGCGATTGCAAATTACACGGCTAGATGGCTCACGGAAGATGAGCCAGAACCGCAATGCCGCGGATCGCGCCGGCGTCATCGAGGGCTTATCCAAGAGCAACCGTGAGGAAGACCGTCGTGCGGCTCACCTCATTCCGAAAGGATGACGAACCCGATCGAGGTATTGTAAACGAACCGGTGTCACGTGGACTTCCTCCACTTCCTCGACTGCTGTCCTTCTGCACAACCACGCGCGGGCGGCGGGTCTGCTCGCGGCAGGTGCTTTACACAGCACAGGAACGCGCGGCGTCCGCGAGCGGCACCGCGAACGCCCAAGCCGCTAGGCCAACTCCAGCTTTTATGGCGTGCAAGTCTCAAGAGATTTGCAAGGAGCCCTCCAAGCGTCTGGAATCTGACATTGCGGTCAGATTGCAGACTCTCTGACACTTCACGACAATCTGCGGTCGCGCACACTCCCGACGGGCAGCAAGAAACGCGAATGTCTCACATTTGCAAGGTCGCGCAGCTCACTTCTGTCACAATGATCGGGGCTCCCGGACCACCTGCTCGACCTCGAATTCGGCCTAAGGCGTCCAAGAGACCTGTTTCGCCTGCTCGACGCCCTCCGGCGCAACGGGTATGCTGAACTGAAAGAAGGCCCCGTGAGGATCATTGGCGCCCGCCCAGATCCGGCCCCCATGCGCCTCAATAATGGAATGGCAAATGGCCAGCCCCATGCCCATGCCTTCTGACTTGGTGGTGTAGAACGCCTCGAACATACGGTCTGCGCTGTTTGGATCGAGTCCTGGACCTGTATCCCGAAAGCTGACCAATACATTATTCGAGCCATCTGTGCGCGTCGTGATCAGTAATTCGCGTTCGCCTTCGTTGATCTCGCTCATAGCCTCGATGGCATTCGTGATCAGATTGAGAATCACCTGCCGTACCTGAACGCGATCTGCCCGAACGAGCGGCAAAGCCTCAGGCCTTCGGGTTTGCACCCACACGTCATTTTGTGCAAGTTCCGCGCGGACTAGGGCCAACACCTCTAAGATCAATTCGTCAATTGCAAGAAGCTCGGTTTGCATGGGCGCTTTGTTCATAAGAGCGCGGATCCGACGGATCACGTTTCCTGCGCGCATACTGTCACGAACAATCAAACCGAAGGTCTGCCGAACCTCTTCCAGATTTGGCGGTTGAGCACCGAGCCAATTTAGCCCCGCCCCCGCATTACTGCTGATCGCGGCAATCGGCTGGTTCACCTCATGCGCGATCGAGGCGGCCAGATGTCCCATTGTCGTGATCCGATTGGCATGTGCAAGGCCCATCAGAGTCTCGCGATAGCGCCGTTCGCTTTCGCGGGCCTCCGCTTCCGCTCTCTTTCGTTCTGTCAGGTCCAGGACGAAGCCAACACCTTGGTCCTCTCGCGCATCGAACACGGCGAGGCCAATGAGCACTGGCACGCGACTGCCATCCTTCCGAACATACTCTTTCTCGAACTGCTGAACAGCTCCGGTCCTTTTTGCTTCTGTGTGAGCATCCATTGTGCGCTCGTGCCATTCTGGAGGCGTCAGATCGAGACCGTTCACTCGGCCTGCGAGGAGATCTTCTTGCTCGTATCCAACCATCGTGAGGAAGGCTTGATTTGCTTCGATGATCTCGCCCCCTTCGTGAATGATAAAGATTCCGATGATGTTAGCGTCGAGCAAGCGCCGGATTTTCGCCTCCCGTTGCTGAACTTCGCTGTACAACCGGCTGTTTTCGAGCGCTGTTGCAGCTTGAGAGGCAAGCATTTTCTGCATTGATGTTCGGGCAGCCGAGAATATGCGCGGGGCGAGATTATTCTCCAGATAAAGTACGCCGATCAGCTTGCCCTGCGTGATGAGTGGCAGGCAAAGAATAGAACGCGCTTTGCGCTCGCGGATATAAGGATCTTCGGCAAATGAAGGCTGGACGACAGCGTCTTCGAGAACCACGTTTTCGCGGACACGTAGCACGAATTGCAGCACGGATTCGGGAAGAGCCATCGGAGTTACGGGCTGTTCATCCACCTTTATAACGAGCGCATCTGCTACCGTTTTGCCTTCCGCTTCGATCCGTGGCTCGTCGCCATGCAGCAGAATCAACACACCTCTTTCGGCGCCGGCCTGCTCAATGGTAGTCCGCATAAGCTTGTCAATTAGCTTCTGAAGCACAATCTCGCCGGAAATCGCCTGCGACACTTTGATCACCGTCGCCAGATCAAGTTGCTCAACCGGAGCTCCGATCGTCATGCCATTCACGGCAAGCGGGGGCTCCTGATGCATGAGATGCGGATGCAGCTCCTCGAGTTGACGCACCTTACCATCCGCTCCCCAACGAAGGTAGCCGCGCCGCGCGTCCTGCAGGTAAACCCGGGAGATCCTGGCAAAACCGCGTGCAGCATAAAAGCGCGCTGCAAGTTCACAAGCGATCCCCTCGTGGTGGGGGAAACCGTTACGTCCTGCGGTTTGGATTGAGTGTTCGTACAGTCGCATTGCGTCTGCATCCCGGCATTCTAACCTCGCAATTTCAGCGCCGACCAAGGCAGCCCGATTCTCGAAGTTGTCGGGGCAATTCGTCGCCCATGTCTGCAGTTGCCTGTAATGAGCATCAATGACATCTCGGTGTGGCTGTTGTTCGCCTTCGCCCAGCCTGTCGCAATAACACGAGTGAGACAGCGCACCATAAAAGTGAAACTCCGCGGTCAAGGGCTCTGTTGGTATGGTCCATAGTTTGGGCTCGGCCTTCGAGCGAGCCTCAACAGCCGCAGCATAATCGCCGGATAGGAAGCGCGCCTGAAGTTTGCGGATCCAGTAAACGGTTTCGCTAGGTGACTCCGGACTTCCTGCCAACGATCGTTCAACGTCTAGCTCGTCAAATTGTTGGTCGTCGAAGCAACCGAGCGAGCGCGTGAGGCCGCGCATGGTTCTGACGATTGCGAGCTGAGCGGCTACCGCCTCAGCAGCAAATTGTACCTTTCTGTTCCGGATCGTAGCAGCGCTTTTCTCTAACTCGTTCTGTACCTCTTTCAGGTGATCTCCGGCCATCATCATACTTCCGGTTAGATGGACCGAACTGTACGCCTCATAGATGACATCACCGCTACTGACCGCGGCTTCGAGGGCTCGCCGGATCAAAACTCGGCCGTCTCTAAGCGGCTTCGTCCACGGGATCACGGTGGCTCCGACGGCCAAATAGACGTGAGCCCGAAAACGAGAGAACTCGCCGCGATCAGCCAGATCGCAAGCAAGACGACCAAATTTATCGGCCGCTTGGTAGTCACCGAAGCGTCCGGCCGAGATTCGGCCTAACCATGCGTAATGGGCGCAGGAAGCATCAGTGTTGCCGTATTCGAGGCTGATGCTGACCGCTCGGCAGATCACTAAAGCGGATAAATTGGCGTCTGTGAAACCTGCAGCCGGAAGAATCCGCGTCAACACGGCGAGCGTGGCAAGCTTGGCCTGGTCTGTCATTCGAGGCAAACCAGCAAGATCCTCGATTGCGTCGGGCAGCTGTGACCACATCCGCTGATATTCGGCCAGCATTTCATGGTCCGTCGGACGCTGCGACCACTCGATCCCGACGTCGCGAAGATATTCGAGACCTATGAGCACTGCCCGGCCGTGCTGACCCAGCGTCAAGTAAAGATCGACCCGCAAACATGCGACCGTTGCTCGTTGTGGCCCGTTCAAAGCTCGCTTCGACAGTGCGGACAAGAGACGCTCTGCAATCTCCAGCTGGCCTACCAAGAATTCGCATTCGGCCCGGCTGGTCTCGAGTGCGAACGCGAGCTCGCGGCGCCTTTGCCAAAAATTGGGCGCGAGCAGCGCAGCACCGACGGTGAAATATGCTAGCGCCGAGGCGTAGGCCGCCGAGGCCTTGGCACGCTGCCCTGCGATCAAGTTCAACTCGGCGAGCTGCTCTCGCTCCTGATCGGAAGCGATGAGCGCGACGCCTCGATTGAGCTGACTGACAATGTCGAAGATGGCCTCTTCGCGTTTGTGCGCAGGGATGTGTGCCGCGAGCATCCGACCGATCCGCAGATGGGAAGGAGCGCGCGAGGATTCCGGCATCAGCAAGTAGGCCGCCTCTTGAACGCGATCGTGGACAAAGCGGTAGGCTGTCCCATGCCGCACGATCAGTTCCTGCCGGATTGCCGGCCACACGGTCGCGTGCACTTGCTCCTCTGGAATTTCGAGCACAATCGCAAGCTCCGCCGTCCCGGCGATGTTGCCGAAACAGGCCAGCTGTTGCAGCGCTTCCTGCGTTTCCTTGGGCAGCCGGATGAGCTTGCCGAGCATCAGATCGACGACGTTCTCGGTGTACGCTTTTGCGTGAATTTGCTGCAGATCCCAACGCCAGCGCGCCGACACGTGATCGAACGTCAACAGCTGCTCTCCGGCTAGTTCAGACAAGAATTGAACGGCGAAGAACGGATTGCCCATCGTCTTCTGATGCACCAACTTCGCAAGCGGGGCAGCGCGTTTTGGTCCGCAGCGAAGGGTATGCGCAACCAACTGCCCGACGTCGTCTGCGCTGAGCGGCGATAGCGTGATCTCCTGTAGATTTAGGCCGGCTCTCCCGATGGACTCGAGCTTGCGTTTGAGCGGATGATCTGCATCAACTTCGTTGCTGCGGTAAGCTCCAATAAGCAGCAGGTGCAGATCCGGCTGGGTCAGCAGATCCTCGATCAGGTCGAGTGTTGCGGCGTCATACCACTGCAAATCATCGAGGAAGAGCACCAATGGATGGGTTCGCCGGGCGAACACGCCAATAAAGCGACGAAACACGAGCTGGAAACGGATTTGCGCTTGGCGGGCTGGAAGCTCAGCAACCGCGGGCTGCTCGCCGATAACAAGGCTCAAATCGGGGATCAATTCGACCATCAGCCGTCCATTCCCACCGAGCGCCTCCCGGAACGCCTGCCGCCAAGTCGCGAGTTCGCCCTCACTTTTGCTGAGAAGAGGACGCACAAGGCTCTGAAAGGTCTGCACTAGTGTCGCATATGGCACATCGCGCTTCACTTGGTCGAATTTGCCTGATGCCAAGAGCCCGCGATAGGGCACGAGTACTTTGTGTAGCTCCTGGACGAGCGAAGACTTACCGATGCCGGAATAACCGGCAACCAGCACCAACCTCGGCGCGCCGCTCTTCACCGCTCGATCGAAAGAGCCAAGCAAGGTCTCGATCTCGCGGGCTCTCCCATAGAGCTTCTCGGGGACGATCAACCGATCAGGTGTGTCGTCTGCGCCAAGTTCAAAAGGCTCGATGCGACCATGGTTGGCCCATGCTGCCAGACAGTGTTGCAGATCGTGTTCAAGGCCAGCGGCAGTCTGGTAGCGTTCCTCGGCGGTTTTCGCGAGGAGTTTCATCGCAATGTGAGAGATTGGCTCCGGGACATTTTGCGATTTCTCGAGGGGCGGTGTTGCTTTTCTTGCAATATGACAATGAATCCACTCCAACGGGTCTGAGCCCGTGAACGGCAGCGCGCCGGTCAGCATCTGGTAGAATATCACCCCAAGTGAATAGAGATCACTGCGAGAGTCGACCGAGCGATTCATTCGTCCGGTCTGCTCGGGCGCCATGTAGGGCAGCGAGCCGGCGATGAACTCGGCAGGCTCAAGCGGCACCCGCTCGCGGGAAAGCCGGGACGCCAGCCCGAATCCGGTGAGTCGCACTTGTTCGTCAGGACAATTGACCAGAATGTGACCGGGTTTCAGGTCCTTGTGGATTAAGCCGCGGCGGTGGAGCTTGCCCACGGACCTCGTGACACCAATAGCAAGGCGCAGGAAGCGCTGAGGCTCCATGCCGACTCCAACTAAGTTTAGCAGCGGCTCGCCGCATGGATCCTCCAGGACCAGCATGGTACGACCAGCTTCCCGGATGAGTTCCAGAGGTCGCACCGCCCATGCCTCATCTAGCTCCTCTCTCAGCTCATACTCGTGGGCGAGGCACTCGATCGTGGCGGGGTCTTCCCCGGTGGGCCGCACGAGAAGCACGACAGCCTTGCTGCCGTTGATTTGCCGCCACGCACGGCAGAACACACGACCTCCGTCCCTCCACAGGGGCTGGATGTCGTTGTCGAGATTTGAGCCGAACACATTTCGGCTGGGAGGGGCGCGCGGCATTTGCCTGACCAGACTAAGAAGACGCGCGCCAAATCTGACACATAAGAGGCGCCATTGTGAAGGAACTTCACAAAATTCGCTGCAGGGTCCGGATCATGGCCGCCAAAGAGAGCCCGCAGCAAGCACAATATAACGGACGCAAGCTGTATGTTAGAGCCCGATCGTGTCGATCGAGCGCAGCCCTGCGCGCAGCTCGAGCCCGGGCGGCGGCTCCGGACTACGCAGCGCGCCGGCGCGGAAGGAGTCCTTCGCGATAGAGCGACTCAAGCCGAAGGCTTCCCACGCCAAGGACAGCGGCTCGATTGACGTGTGGCCGAAAATGCCGCCACTAACAATGAAGTTGTTTGGCACGTCTACTTTGAAGAGGAACAACTCGCCCGGCTGGAGCGCCCGAAACTGCGTGATGCCGCTGGGTTGCCACGAAAAGGTTAAAGATAGCTGGAATACTGGGCCGCCCTCTGATTCGTATTTCAAGGCGGCGGCACGGACAAAGCCTGGCAGCAATCCTCTTGAGGCAAATGTAGGGGACGGTTGTCGCCGGTCCAGCGGCGATCGAACCTCTCAACCACGAGCACACGGTTGCCTTCAAACTCCTCGATCGCGATGGCGGCGCTCGGAAGTCCGAGAGCTGCTGTCAGCTGGCAGAAGAACTCATTCTCGACGCTGTAGGAAAGATTGAGGCCGTTCGGTAGTCGGTCAATCCGCGGTTTGAGAATGTGCGTCGTGGCTGTAGTCGCCAGCGGCTTGTACCAACGCCCTTTCCAGAACAAGAGCGCGGTCTTTTCCTGGGCGCCGGCGATCGAGATCCGAAAGTCCTCGTCCTCACCAAGCTCAAGGAGAGCCGATGCAAAGGTCGCCGAGAAGCGGGGCGATTCTCGTCGTCAACGGGTCTGCCGTCAACAGCCCCGGCAGCGGCCGGGTTCGATGCCGTCCGGCAGGAATTGCAATGGACCGACGCAGTCCCGTCCGACACCAATGAGTAGGTTGTAAGCGTCGATGCCCTGAGCGTGGACTCGCTCCGCCATACGATGGCGGATGGGCATGCTGTCGGGCAGGAGATTGTCGGAAACGGCGACGACAGCGGCACCGATATAGCGGTCCCTCACGCAGAGCAGAGATAGCGACACGGGCAGCGCATGCTCCCAGGCAAGCCAGGACGGATCGTACTGAAAGTCGATTGCGCCGACGAATGGTGTTTTGCAATGCGCGTTCACCGGCTTCGGATGAGGAGAGCACAAGGTTCGCTTTGTGGGCAATCTCGGATCGGCACATACTTTGATCCGTCATCTCCTCGACGAAGATGGGTGCGCTGCCTAAAACCCAGCGACGCTCCTTACAAGCTGGGTTCCAGCGAGCCCTTCTTCGATAGCCCTTTCGAACGGAGACGGCTGCGATCCTGAACGACGTGTTCCTTGCCCTGACCAAGGCCGGCCACCAGCCTTGGATTGGCGAACAACCCCGCAATGTCAGCACGACAGTGGGCCGTTAAGACGATCTCGTTCACGCTCGACCACCCGGGGCCAGGACGCAGGCCAACGGACGACTCCAAACACCGCATGAAGCTTCCGAAACCCTCCGACTGGAGATCCCAGCCACTGGAGAACAGCGGAACGCCTTCTCGTCCCAGTCGCGCTGCGACAGATCTAACTTGCCAACTACGAACTCCACCTAGTCGGCTCGAGAGATGCTAACTCGATCAATCTAAAAGACATGTACAACGTGACCCTACGTACGATTCAAGCCTTTCCCGTCTGTGTGAAGTAGCAGGGAGTCACCATCTACTTTGGCTGCTAAACGAGTCTCAGTTTTGCCACGCGGGTCACATCATCTGGGACACCATCACCACGGATGTACTGGCGATGTGGGGCGAACCCGGCACACTTCTTCTCAAAGGAGTGCGCCGGGCCGCCTTAATGAGTTGCGTCGGAAGATTGATGAGCTAGTGGGCGGTTGGCGGCTGCTCCAAGCGGACCGCTCGAGCCAGTTTCAGCCCTATACTGCGGCATTGAGGAGCTAAGCTTCGAATCAGCGTGCTCGATACGCACCTATGGTGCCCGCCAATCCCGCGAATGCGCCCTCTCCATTTGAATTACACACATCATCTTCGGATACGAGCAGCGAAGCAATCGGCAGGACGCACGAACGTGGGCGCCCCCGCAGCTCGAGATGATTACATTTCCTACAAAGCACGACCGAAAGGACTTGAATCGCACCATGCGTCAGGTTGTACGAAACCGATGCAAGGTGCTTTCCCAAGCTCGCTAAAGACGCAACTCACAGGCGCTCTGACGACGCAAAAAAGAATTTATGTGCTGATGCCGCTGCTACTCGTTCTGATGTCCATTTTCTTTGCTGCGGGTGCGATAGTCTACGCCTCATGCCGATCTCAACAACGCCGGCGGGATCGGCGCATGCACAGGCACATTGGCCCCAATTCGCTCAGCTCGCGCCCCCGCGTGCAGCTACCGAGGCGGCGGGCATTTTGATCCGGCCGCTTAACGAGAGTCCGCCGACGCCTCATGCGCCTGAACGGGGATGCCAAGCGGCATCCGCCGCCAGCTAGAGCGAGCGCCTCAACTTGGCTGCTGATTGATTTGATCAATGCCGCCGGGCCGTTCCAACGGGACGGCGGACAGACGGAAGCCAGTTCTCGACCACTCGGGCCCTTTTTGCTAGACTTTCGTGATAATGTCTTACGCACGCAAACGGCTGGCCGTTCGCATACCTGGAAGATCTCAGAGATTTGCACTGCGCGAAAGCTCCTGAGAAGGCCGCCACGAGCAACCTTTGGTCGTGGCTCCACGGAACTTCTACCACGATTGCAAAAGTGAGGCTTTTATCGTGACCAAGCGCTCTGAACCGCGGAAGCAAGCCGCAACTGTCGAAGGGCCGGAGGTGAGACCGAGCGTGTTGGTCGTCGACGACGACCTCTCAATGCGCGAATCGCTCGTCAACCTGTTTCGTTCGATCGGTCTAGACGTTGTTGCTTTCGGATCGGCCCAAGAACTGCTCCAGAGCGAGCTTCCTGATGTTCCCAGCTGCCTTGTGCTTGATATCAGACTGCCGGGCTTGAGCGGGCTGGAGCTCCAGATTGAATTAGCCAAACTGAAGGTTCACATTCCCATTATTTTCATCACCGCTCATGGCGATATTCCGATGACCGTCAAAGCGATGAAGAATGGAGCAATCGATTTTCTCGGCAAGCCGTTTCGCGATCAGGAACTGCTCGATGGAGTGGTCGCAGCGATCGAACAGGATCGCAAGAGACGAGCTATAGACAAGGTTGTCACGAAGCTGCAGTCCTTGTTCGAGGCTCTAAGTCCACGAGAGCAGGATGTCTTGAGACTGGTCGCCACGGGCCTCTTGAACAAACAGGTAGCCGCGGAACTCGGGCTTGCCGAGATTACAGTCAAAATCTACCGGGGGCACGTGATGAAGAAGATGGGTGCTCGATCACTAGCCGATTTGATTAGAATGGCGGAGAGGCTGGGAATTGGGACCGACCGTTTCAGAGTACAAACCTAAGTATGATTTTACAATTTCTTCGTACACGCGCACCCTTCAGCTGGCCGCCATGCTTCGGCCAGTGCCTTCGCCCAACCAGGACGGGTGGTCTTGTCTAACACTATTTCCGTTGTCGACGATGATCCTTCAATTCGTGTCGCGCTGAACAACCTCTTGAAATCACAGGGCCACATCGTTCATACGTTTGCTTCGGCCGAGGAATTCCTGGAGTCGTCTCAATTGAACAGCACGTCCTGTGTAATTGCAGACGTGCAGATGCCCACGATGAGCGGCTTTGAACTTTTAGAACAGATGCGGGCCCAAGGCCACGCTGCGCCATTCATTTTGATTACTGCCTTCGCGGATGATCGCACGCGAGCCCGCGCTTTGAGCGCCGGCGTGACCGGCTTTTTCGCTAAACCGTTTCCCGCTCTGGAGTTGATGGCCTGCGTCGATGAAGTACTCCGCGAGCACCGTCCCGGAACAAACGCCTGAAAGCGGGGCAAGCAATCTGGACCAAGCCGCGCTCGCGCGGCGCTCACGATGTCGATCAACGCGCGATTGACGTCTGGTTGAAGCACTTGCTAGTTCGGGCCCCTGACAACATGCCTCTCGTATGATCGCGTAATCCGACGAGGCCGAAGCGCTCGTCGCGTTAACCCAGGAGCGCGCGATCTTGAGTGCGACAACCATTGCTGAGTTCGGCGCGAAAGCGCCACGGGTCCGGCCGCCGAGTTGGGGGAAAAGGAGGCGGCGATCGCGGCCAACATCACGGAGTTTGTCAAGACGTTCGCTGCGGAATTCCGAGAAGCCGCAAAGACGTATGTTGGCAGATCGAATGTTGGCGGATCCAACGGTTTGCACCGCCAGATCCGCTAAATTCGGTTCGATCCCAGCAACTCTTCGGACTGAAGCACCGGAAGCTTACGCATCCGTTGGAATGGCAACACAAGTGCCGCTGGCAGATTCGATCTCAAGCCATGCCTTTGCTGCCGAACGCATCCACGCCGACGACTGCCCGGCGATTGTGTCGACCAAGCGCAAGGCCAAAACCGGTCGGGCGGCGGGCGTGTCCTTCTAGTCCCTGAGACCGTGGCCTGAGCATGTCGCTTCCGGCTCGCGGTATCCTGACGCAAGGTACCGCACGCATGCGCAACGTCTTCCCGCGCGGCTAGGTAAACCCGTTCGCGAAAGATGACTTAACACGGGGGCCGTCGCTGGATGGGGACGAAGCTACTAGAGATGGTAGCTTTGTTCCGCCTGGTTCTCAGGTAACCCGTTGGAGCTGATTTTTAGATGCGCTACGCGCAACCCAAACGATGCCGAGAGGCGCGGAACCCGCGGTATGGCCTGCCAGTCCTGCACGATGTTGGCCCGCGTTGTTTCATCGGGCAGATTGTCTGGTCGACGCGACGACCGCATGGTTGGAGTACACAGGGGAGCCGAATGAAGACAATTGAAACGCTAGAGTCCAATGTGCGTGCGTACTCACGTTCCTTTCCTGCTGTCTTCAATGGGGCGCGCGGTTCAATTATGTTCACAGAGGGCGGCCGAAAGGTCATAGACTTTCTGTCTGGCGCTGGAACGCTAAACTATGGCCACAACAATCAGCAGATCAAAGCAGCAATCAGCGACTATCTGGAGTCGGACGGGGTCGTCCACGGCTTGGACATGGCCACTCCAGCAAAAGTCGAATTCATGGAGACCTTTAGCTCTGTTATTCTTCGGGAACGGAATCTTTCCTATCGCTTTCAATTCACCGGGCCTACAGGAGCTAACGCCGTTGAAGCAGCTCTAAAGCTCTCGCGTAAAATCACAGGGCGTCACAACGTCATTTCTTTCACGAACGGATATCACGGCCAAAGCTTGGGAGCCACAGCCGCGAGCGGTAACCGCTTTTACCGTAAAGCCAGCGGGATTCCCTTATCCGGCACAACTTTCATGCCCTATGATGGGTATCTTGGCTCCTCGTACAGTCCGGCGGATTACGTTCGAAAGGTGTTAATGGACGAGAGCAGTGGTACTGATCTTCCAGCCGCCATTCTCGTCGAAACCGTGCAAGGAGAGGGAGGCATTAACGTCGCCGGCAAGGAATGGCTGCAGTCAATGCAGGCTTTGGCAAAAGAGGTCGGAGCTATTTTCATAGTTGACGATATCCAAATGGGCTGTGGTCGCACAGGTGAGTTCTTCAGCTTCGAGTTCGCTGCGTTGTCGCCAGACATTGTCGTGATGTCGAAATCGCTGAGTGGTTACGGCTTGCCATTGTCGATGCTCTTGATCAAGGAAGCGATCGACGCATGGGAACCAGGCGAGCATACGGGAACATTTCGCGGAAACAACCTTGCACTCGTTTCTGGCAAGGCGGCATTGGATCTGTATTGGCGCAACCAGACGTTCTGGCAACAGATCCAACGCTTGGGTGCATTTATGCGGCGTCGACTCGATGCTATCGCGCATCAGCACGGAAACGAGTTTGCCGTTCGTGGACGCGGCATGGTATGCGGCTTCGATTGCAAAACGAGCGAGATCGCGGAGGCGACGTCACGGAGAGCATTTGTGAAGGGATTGATTATCGAGCGATGCGGACCGACGGATCAGGTTGTCAAGTTTTTGCCTGCACTTACGATCGCCGAAGAAACGTTGGAACAAGGGCTCGATATATTCGAGGAGTCATTGACTGAAACCTTGAAGTTGACCCGACCAAGCTAACCTGCCGGCGCACGAGAGACACTGGTCCTAGCGACAGCATCGCCGCCAGCGACACTGGCGTCGGCCCTTGCTTCGCGCCGAAACGGTCAGGGGTTGTGAGGCAATAATGTGGAGCTAACGCCTGAACGCCAGCGCTGTTTGTGATCCGCTGAGTCGCTGGTGCGCGAAGAACGCCTTGCTCCCTGCTTGGTCCGCAACACGTGAGTGTGGAGCCCCCTAGGTCCGCCGAAGGCGACCTCGTTGGCGGAGCGGAGTCGAATGGTGTAGTAGGCCTTCAAAGTGCTGCGCGAAGAGTTATTGAATGACGATCGCATCTAAGCCAGTCCACAAGTGAGGAGAGTCCGCCCGCCGCTGCGATCTACCGCCTCATCCCCACGCCAAGCTCAGCTGATATTGATCGAGAAGCCTGCCTCGGCGACGTCGCGCACGCCCATCTGACCGTGCTCTTTCACGCACTCCTGCGTTAGATCTGGCCTCCTTGCAGCATTAGGTCATGTTGCTCGAACGCAGTTGGTCATCCGCCCAAGTACGATCAACCAGGCCTCCCCCGGATGCACATAAGCGACGAGCTTCAGCTAGAGATGGTACTCCACACGCGCAGCCCGTTTCACGCCTGGCTTTCATGAGCACGTGTCCATCACACGGGTGCGGACTTTGTCAGGACCGTAGACATTCCGCAGCTGCGATCCAGCCGAGCCGTTTACACCATAAATGCGGCAGCAATCACTGCGGCGGCGGCTTTACGACAAAAGTCGTCACGGCAAGCGCGGTTCAGGCGTGAGTTGCACGAAGCCGAACGAGCAGCTCAATTCAAAAAGCGTTGGTCCTCGGCTTTTGCTCCACAACTCGGAGCACCGATATCCGTGTGCCCCCCAGCCCGATGCCATAGCCCAAGTTGGCGTGATCGAGTTCAGCTATCAGACGCCCCGTTAGCTTGATCACCCCGGCGTCGACGGGACCAAATGTCGACTATGCTGGGCGAACCGAAGAAGCCCGACGCATCTGCCGGGTCCGAGATGCGTCGGGCTGAGTGGGAGACTGAGTGCGACAGTCTTCCTCCCAGAGCCGCGTCTGCAACTAGCATGCCGTGCCCGCACTGCTAGCCCAGCGTCTCAAACCAAATATCGGCTCTCTACCGCACAGTTTGCTGAGGCGTACAGAGATGCTCGGCCCACGGCTAGTTCCTCAAGGCCTAACCAGTTGAGCTTGTTGCCCTTCCAAAAACTCCCACCATCACCTTTCGTCTCAACCAAAAATGAGGCAGAAGAAGCGGACAACGGGCCGCCGGCTCATCAACAACAGATATCTAGATGTTTGATAGATTGCAACGCGTGACTGGAATAATGGCCCCGAGCTCGCGCACGACCGGGGCAAGCGATCGAGATCTGAGCTTAGATTTCGCGAAAGGTGCGCTCATTGTCTTGGTAATCGTTGGGCACCTGATCCAGTATGTCATCTATCGAGACGGCGGCTTTTGGTATTCGCCGTACTACAAAGCAATCTATATGTTTCACATGCCACTCTTTATGGCGATAAGCGGCTATCTTTCTTCTCGATCGTTGCTGCAGAAGTCGTTCACTCAGGCCGCCATCGCCCGTGCGACGCAGCTCTTACTGCCCATGCTGTTTTGGTGGGCGCTCATGGAGACAGCTAAGTCAGCGGCATTGTGGCGCGCGACCAGCCTAACTACCGGACTTTTGGAATTTGTAGACGATCTTGCCGGCACATACTGGTTCATCTGGGCCACGTTTGTTTCTTACCTTCTCATCAAGATACTCACCAGGCTGAGCCACCGATCGTTGGTCATATCTGGCTCAGCGATACTGATTGCACTCGTTCCTCTGACGTTCTCCATATCACCCTTGATCAGGTTCACTTACCCGTTCTTCTGCTTGGGATTCTTGTTTGCTCAATCGAACGAACGATGGACGACTACATCGCGATCTCACAAGCCGCTCTTGATTTTATTTCTCTCGGTCTTGACTTGCGTATGTTTTGTAGCCTGGGGCAAGGACACTTATGTCTACAATAATCTTGGACTAATTCACGATTTTCGGTCGGCCAAAGACGTGCTTCTGATGTTTGTTGGCGCTGCAGCTGCCTCAGCAATCGCCATCGAACTCTTGCTGCAATGCTGGCGCTTTAGCCACTCAACCCGAATCGCCCGCTTTATAGCTATGGAGTTGGGCCAGACCACGCTGCTGCTCTACCTTGTCCAGGGTACCGTGTTCCGTCTAATGGATTTCATACAGCTCGGAGAACTTTGGGATCTCACGACCCAGTTGATCATCGCGGGTCTGCTCGGGGCGGCAATTGTTGCGATCGCGCTAGTGGTCCGCTCGACTGTTCGCGGCATTCCATATCTGTCTCAGCTCGTCCTTGGAATGCCACCGCGGTCAGGTCTCCCGCGAGCCAAACCCGCAATGAACTAGCTGTATGCATTTGATCGTCCGAGTACGGCAGGATGTTGCGATGGCATCGCCTTGTGCTGCCGCCGGAATAGCGTTCGAAGCCCGATCGGGCGGCGTCGGCGTCCACCGGCCGAGCCGGTCGGCATAGAGTAACGTAACATGCGAGTAACCATCGTCCATTTCGGCACCTTATGGCAAGGCACTCTCAACTCGTTCCGGAAGCCGACGACAACTCAGACTCCTAAAGAAGGCGTGAAGCTTCGGGCCGACGCCTGCCAATGGCCGGTATCCTTCGTCTTCAGATCGAGTGCACTGTGATGGCGCCGCTACGGCGAACGTTTGCAAAGCGCGGATCGCCGCGGAATGGTTCAATTGCCTGCTCTTGCATGGTTGCGAGCGCAGCAATGCGTCTGACCTGTCTTTCCACAGTTCCAGGTTAGCCTTGGCGGCGGCACAGGCCAGCGGATTTGCCGTGAACGAACTCGAGTGAAGGAATGTGCGTACGGTCTTTCGAGTAATGAGCATCGAAAATCCCTGGCCAGCACAGTGTCACAGCGAGCGGCAGCGCCCCTCCCGTGAGGCCCTTGAATAGCACGCTCTATCTGGCACAACATTGGCCTGCTCACAGGCGAGATTGTTCCGGTGCGGCTCCAGCCCGTCATGACCTCATCGGCAATGAACAGGACGTCCGACGCCTCGCAGATCCGCTTCATCTCACTTAGCACCCAAGTTGGGTACCTCAGCATTCCGCCTGCCTCAACACCAGGCTCGACAATAAGGGCTGCGCGATTTTCGTGCCGACATGCTGATTCAAGCACATCAAGCGTTGCCTGCTCACGACCGCTCGCAGGGAATGGCATTGAGGTCAGGTCGAACAGGAGCGGTCCGTACGCCGCGTTGAAGACACCGCGGGCACCAATCGACATCGCGCCGAACGTGTCGCCGTGATGGGAGTGCTTGACAACGATGCGTGTTCCCTGTTTGCCTCTATTGTGCCAATAGCCGAGTGCCATGTTCAAGGGCGACTTCAAGCGGCTGAGCCACTGTCCGAGTAGAACACATGGTCCAAGCCTTGGGTTATGAGTTTCAAAAGGAGCCGAGCGACCTCCTCGGCCGGATCATGCGTGTAGCCGGCGAAAATGACTCGCTTCAATTTGCCGGCCTATTCGTGAATCGCGCTCACGATCTGCGGATGGCAATGGCCGTGAGTGACGACCCCACCAGGATGCGACTGCATCTATGATTCGATGATCATCCGCAGTGTGGAGATAAGCACCGTCGCTACGCACAACCTTGGTCATCTCTTGTGAAGCGCATGCTGCGCGAATGGATGCCAGATGGGCCACCTGTTGTTTGGCTTCATGGCTGGAAGTCGCTGGAAATGAACGAGTCTTTGAAGACGACCGTAGGCTGTCTGCCGTCAGAGGAGAAATCCAGGGCAGCCGGCCTAACCAACGCACCCGCGCGATGTCACAAATTGCGCTTTCAGTTTCAGCATTTCTTTCCCCCGATAATGCGATCCCAAGAATGTCGATCTGGCGCTTTCGCAAGGCCTCAATCGGCAGCAGGGAGTGATTGATGGTCCCGAGTAGCGTGCGGGCGCGGAGCACGACGGGAAGCCGCCACCGCTCGAAGATGTCGATGTAGAGTGGGCTACGGTTCAGCGGCACCATCAGCCCGCCGGCGCCTTCGATGACGAGCGGTCGCTCCCCAGCCTGCGGCCCGATGAGCGAATCCGGGTCGATGCGAATTCCGTCTATCTCGGCCGAATGATGCGGGGAAGCGGGTATTTTAAGGCGGTAACGCTCCGGAACGATCCGATCGGCCGGAAGACCCCTCAGCCGTGCAACCAGCTGGCTATCGGTCTCCCCTTCAAAACGATTCTCGCCAACGATATAGGGCAGGATCTGCGAATTCGAAGGACTTCTCTCGCCTCGCACAGCCATCTCCCGATGCAAGAACGCGACCAGCTTCGTCAACCGTTCTTCGCTCCGGCTCCCCCTGCAGGATCAAGAGAGACTCCCGCACGGCCACCGCCATCAACAGCGACCGAGCGGTCGCGAAGATGAACGGGCGACAGCGATTGATCGTGCGCAGCACGCCTGTGGCAGTGACAAGCGCGCCGGAAGCTCCGAGCGCCTTACCGCAGGTATGAACAACGAGGAGATTCTCGCGTCCTTCATAGGCCGCCGTGAGCCCTCGCCCTTGCTCGCCGTAAACGCCCGTTGCATGAGCTTCGTCGACAACCATGAACGCGTCGTGCAGGTGCGCGATCCCGAGCAGGTCTCCAAGCGGTGCGACTTCGCCATCCATGCTGTAGAGGCTCTCGACTACGATCCAGACCCGCCAGGCTCCTGCGGCCGGGCGCCAGTCGCAAATTGCCGCTTTCGATAGCCTGCGGATTGTTATGGGCACTGATTCGAAACGTTGCTCGGCCCGTTCGCGCTCCTTCATGAATACTGGAGTGAACCGGCGAATCAAGGACGAGCAGGTCGTCTTGTTGCGACAGCCTTGTCAGCACAGCAACATACCCGCAATGACGGAATTCATTCATCACTCGCTGAGCAACGATGGACGCCGCAAAACTCCCAACTGGCCGGACAGGGTCTTCCCGCGTTGGCTTGTGGGTTCAAACTTGCAGGATGGGATTTTCTCGATCAGCCGGCACAATGCGCGGCCTGAAGATGCTCGCATCCTCCTCGTCAAGTGACGCGTATGCAACAATACTTATCTTATCTGCGGGCATCGCCAGTCGCGCCGCCGCACCGTTTACGTCTACGGTGCCGGACCCTTGTGGCGCTTCTGTCACAAACGTTGCAAAGAGTGTTCCCGTCTCGAGGTTGTACAGTTCGACGCGAACGTTAATCGGATACCGGCCGCGTCCAGCAGCGCACGATCAATCGAGATCGAGCCTTCATAGTGCAGGTCGGATTCAGTGACCGAGGTGCAATGAATCGTTCCCTTCAATCAGGACAATCTGCATTTCTTCACCTACGCTGATGGCTTGCGCGCGCCACGCCCATTGTTCTGGATGACTTAAGCGGTCAGGCATAATACCGAGCCGGGCTAGCACACTTGCATCCCCGTCAACTTGCGGATTTTGGTCGTCAGCAACACATCGCCGACAAAGATGGAATTCGCACCAGCCAAGAAGCATAGGGCCTGGAGTTCATCAGTCATGTACTCACGCCCGGCGGCCAACCGTATGACGCTGTTGGGCATCATGATCCGCGCGGTCGCCACCAGGCGCACCAGTGCAATCGGATCGGGACGCTCCGCCGTGAACCTCACCGGCACGCCATTCACCTTGTTCCAGAGCTTGATCCGGATGCTTTCCGGATAGTTCGGAAGATTGGCGAGCAGTAGCAGCATGCCGAGACGGTCCTCGGCGTCGTCACCGATGCCGAAAATTCCGCCGCAGCAGATTTTGATGCCCGCCTGGCGCACGGGCGTAAGAGTGTCGATTGGCTCTTGCAAGGTCCGGGTCGTGATGATGCTGCGGTAGAACTCAGGCGAGGTGTCCACGTTGTGATTGTAGAAATCGAGGCCGGCATCGGCGAGCCGTGCGGCGTGCTTTGGCGTGAGCATGCCGAGCATTACGCACGTCTCCATGCCAAAATCTTTAACGGCCGCAATCATATCGCAGACCTGATCGAGGTCGCGGTCCTTTGGATTGCGCCAGGCCGCGGCCACGCAGAAGCGGGTCGCCCCGGCGGCCTTGGCCCGTTGCGCGGCGGAGACCACGTCAGACCGATCCATCAAGCGAGCCGCCTTCAGTCCACTGGATACAAGCAACACCCACATGCGCAGCTCCGGAAACGCACTCTTGCCCGGTAATGAAGGAGAAATATCGCCGAGTTGCGCGGGCCATCGCGCGCATATCAGGCTAATAGCCGGCCCGCCTTCCAGGATTTGATCGCAGCATCGAGGCACGCGCAACAACGCTGCCCGACGCGCCTCACCCAGGTCACTAGCCGATGCGTACGTAGTTGCGCCCCGTAGGTCTTTTACTGATGCGAGGATTTGGCCGCCCGCAATGTGTACCGGATCGACCGATCCGCTCTAATTCGTCACCTGGCCGATTCCTCGCTGGCGTTGTTATGCGCGTCATATTGCGCACAATAGACGAGCCGATTCTGCGGCGTGCCTTGCCGCTTTGAGAAGCGCAGCGGCCTTTGGTGCGCAGAGTGGTGCCCGCGGGCCCTTGGCGGGCCTGTGGCCGCCTAGGCTCCAGCGCCACTGCGCTCTCGATTACGTGCCGCCGCTCGACTTGGCATCGATGCGGCCGGGTCCGTTAAGACATGGCACTCATCTGCGCAAACAGAATTGCCGCTTCAGACGGCCCCAGCCCGACGATGCCCACGAAGGCTGACGGAGGCATCGGAATGACCTGACGGGTCGGCCTCCAGAGATGCAGGCAATAGCGACTGTTGTTCACATACTGTGACTGAGGAGGATGCAGCTGCATCACGCATTCCTCCTGATGCCAAAACAGATCTTTGGCGAGACACATCTCCTCCCAATTTGGAGATCGCCGAGGCGTCGACACAGAGACATGCTCCCATCCCGGACGAACGAAGCCGATGATCTTGAGCTGGCAGCCACAAGGCCCCTGCACGAAGAAGAGACCGGAAGGACCAGATCCGGGTGCGGTGGCGAACCGGCCATCGCGCACGCGTCCCGCTTCGAGCCTTTCTACAATTTGCTTCCTCACACCTCCTCCCTCTTTTGACCGATAGGGTCGAATCCGGCACCACTCGTGTTGTCCGACTCATACATTGACCGGCCGCCGCGCCGGCATGGGCAATCCCAACTACTGCGGACCATCTGCACCAAACTTAGTTGGAAGACGAACATCGGCTTTGTCCGGATCGTCCAGCGGAGAGTTTCTCCTGCAGTTTATCTTTCGACATCTGAATCTTTCCTTGGATTTTCGCGTCATTCGTGCCTTCGTTGCGAACTTGCCTCATGCAGACAATCGGCACAGACATCTACGATGGTTGTCGCGGCAAGCCGGGCCTGCAGGAGCTGCTGCCGCCCCTTCGCCTAAACAAGTCCGCAAGGTATGGCGTTGGTGCTTGATGCCAGAACCGACTGAAATGCCTTAGATCAACAATGGCGGCGGAGGCCATTTGGCGCGGCATGATCCGGCGAACCGGCTAGTTTGGCACCAAACAGACGTCATCGGCTTCAGCACATGATGCAAAGCGACGCCAATGTATCGCCAGCTCGTCAACGAGAGGCTTTGCTCTTGCGACGATCTGACGGTGGGCTTTCATCTCAGTCCTTTTCATGTCGAGCGGTTAGCCGGTTACCGCCTGAGACACCGTCAATGCGTCATCTATGTGGCCGGTCACAATGGATCCACGGCCAGGGAACGCGTGACGAAGCTTCGCAGTTCAGCCCTAGAGGGCCTCGAGCTCCAACACGGCGAGACTTCGGTGGCCGCAGTCACAGTTCGCTCCGGTAGCGATCAGAACTGCCCGTCAAGCTCGCTTCTTTGCCGCCCCTCCGCGAGGCGAGCCAGCTTGTCATATTCCTCAGCGACCTTGAGGAGCCTGCATCTAGATGTGTCGTCCTCGATCGACTCCGCTTTTAGTCGGGTCGCTTCCGCACGGCCTCGCCAATGTTTGGCGTCTGAGAATAGATTTTTCTGCTTCATGCAAAAGAGGATGCAATGTTTAGATCAAGAAAATGCGACACGGGCCCTACGTAAGATCCCGTAGGCTGGCTTTCACTAAAGCACCTCATTTGCCGTTAGCGCTGTCACTCGCTTTGTTAATGTCCGACATGCGACAAGCCCGCTGGGCGAAACGTAAGCGCGGCGAGTAAGCTTCACTGCAATCCCTCGGTTGAGAAGGCCGATTGGAAGGGCCACGCGGCATGATGGACGAGATTTGGCTTCACCGGCCGTTCACGCAGAATTCTGCGCGAAATGCGCGGCTCTCGACATAAATGGCTTGAATCGGACGCAGCGTCAGATTGTAGGGTCTTCTTGCGGGCGAGCGTCCACGATCGCCTGCCGATGGCTTGGGAGCGACGGCTTGCAGACGGAACGCACTTGGCCTGTGCAGCAGACATTACGGGGTGAGGGCGCCAGCGCTACCTGTCCGAACTCGAGTCAGCTTGCGTGAGCAATGTCGCGATCCGATTTCAGTTCGAGATCCTGGCCAGGGAAGGGTCGACAGATGACGCGCCCTGGACAAGCAGTCTCACTCGACCGGCTCCGCTTCGAGCAGCACGTTCGCGCGGAGCACTCAGAGCCACCAAATCGAACGATGGCCACACTCGATGAGCTTCTCGCAACAATCAGGCACGCTTGCCGTTGTCAGGACGTGCGCGCATTCTCAGGTTCACTATTCGACGATTCCAAGCAACTCACGAGATCAAATCGCGCACGCTTCCTGCGAAAGGCCGCGACTGCGTTCAGGATCGCATTTGTTCCACGATTTGAGGAAGACATCCGCCTCAAGCTAGCATCGAAATACGCCACAATATGTGATGCGCTCAGCCGGCAGTCTGGCGGTCAGGCAGGTACCGATCTTTCCAAAGCTCTGGCGGCTCAGCTCTCCCGCCTTAGTGATGCACTGATGGAACAAGTCGACTTCACATCACTTTCGCTCTTTGCGTGTTCATTTGGCCGCCATCCTGCGTCTTCCGACTGCCGCGATGGCATGATCAGAATTGCTGAAGTTTGCCGCGACAAGAGCGAGCCGCTCCAGGACCTAACCGGCCAGCACCTATCATTGCTGATAAGCGGCTTTAGCAAGTGGCCGGATCAACCGGCGGTTCGTGAAGCCGCTCTCAGGATCGCGACTGAGATTTCTTGCCGTACGCGTTCGGATGATCGCCTCTCA
The DNA here is from genome assembly GCF_055811695.1 of Bradyrhizobium sp. MI1.3. NCBI lineage: Bacteria > Pseudomonadati > Pseudomonadota > Alphaproteobacteria > Hyphomicrobiales > Nitrobacteraceae > Bradyrhizobium > Bradyrhizobium sp. MI1.3. The sequence goes on from NZ_JBVVPQ010000014.1 coordinate 106,518, forward strand.
GCGCTCACCCCGCGGCATCTATCATTGCTCGTGAACGGCGTCGGAAAATGGCTAGCAGAGGAACGCTTTCACACGGCGGTTGTGATCGTCGCAGATGAGCTTGTGCGCCGAAGCGATCGACTCTCCGATTTTACCCAGGAACAGCTGGCGAATCTGATCAGCGTCTTTAGCAAGCGGCCGGAAGATTCGAGTTGTCGCAAGGCAGCGATCGCGATCAGCAACGAACTTCTCCGCCGCTCCGATCAGCTCTCCGATTTCAGTCAGCAGCGCCTGGCTAAGCTCGTAAACGGATTCAGCAGGTGGCCGGGCGAGCTCGCGCCTCGGCAAGCCACCGCCAAGATTGCAGGAGAACTCGTTCGTCGCGGGCTTTCCGTCGATCACCATGAGTTGGCGAGTCTGGTAAACGGCTTCAGCAAATGGACGGCGGAGGTTGCCTGTCTCGCGGCGAGCGTCGCGATCGCGGATCAAGTCATCCGTCACGCTCGCGGTGCCGAGCGCCTCTCTTATTTTCGTTACCAGGAACTCGGGGTGCTGGTAAACGGTTTCAGCAAATGGCGGCAGGACCCGAGCTGCCGCCAAGCCACAATTGAAATTGCCGGTGAAGTGCTCGCCCGCTGTGACCGCGCCGACGGCGTCTCCTGCATTACTGAACAGGCACTGGCGAACCTCGTAAATGGGTTCAGCAAGTGGCCACAACAGCTGTCTCTTCGCGACGCGACGGCTGCGCTCGCCCGGGAGGTCGTTTACCGCGCCCGACGGGCCGGTCAGCTCTGTGATTTTACGCAGCAAGGACTGGCTATTCTGTTGAACGGCTTCAGCAAATGGCCAACGGAAGTTCCGCTGCGCGAAGCTAAGACTGCGATCGCGCACGAGGTCCTTTCTCGGGCCTGCCGTTCCGACCGGCTTTCTCATTTTACGCGTCGAGCACTGGCGATCCTCGCCAACGGCTTCAGCAAATGGCGACAAGAGGAGATCTCTCGCCATGCGACGGTAGCCATCGCGCAGGAGATTCTTCGCCGCACTTTCCAGGTTTGTGATTTTAGCGAGCAGGAGCTTGCTCAGCTCATGCGTGCGTTCAGTCACTGGCCGAAAGAGGTCACCTGTCGCGAAGTCGCCGTCGTAATCTCCCAGGAGGTCCTGCGCCGCCTCACCGGGACTGCGCGTTTCACCGAGCAAGAGTTCGCATACTTGGCGAATGGGTTAGCCAAGTGGCCCGAAGTGGCGATCTGTCATCGAGCCGCTGCGGCTATCGGCAATTGGACAGCGCTAGGTGACCGACGACGAACACCATGTCATGCGGCGTTTTGAAGCAAACGGAACACGGCTGCACACCGCTCGTAAGGCACGAAGGGCGGCGCTGCTCCAAAGGACGATAACTCAATGCAACATGACGCGAGCAAGCGGCGCGACCAACGGCACCACACTTTTAGGCGCGAGGTGATCGAGATAGGCGACGAGATGGGCTCGCAAGCTCTTCAGCGGAGCGGATTTCAGGTCGTACTTTCGGCCATCAAAGGCAATGATCCACGCGTAGTGAGTAGCGAGGTTTTGACGGGCGGCACTATGTCGAATGGTACATTGAACGGCCGCGGCAGATCTCTGCAGGTGCTCGGCGCTCTGCGTTCAACGGATTTTCCAGAAGAGAACGGAGGCGCGTCATCGCCGCCGCTCTCGGCAGAGATGCATCAAGTGTTCGCTCACGCCGCAGCCCTTTCGGGCGGATTGCTCCGGAGCCCGCGTACATCGTGTTTTTCAGGACGGCAACAGCGCCTCCAGAGTGCAGTGGCTTCTGCAGCTTTGGATGCCAAGCAGTCGTTCAACAGACGACCACGTAGCGCGAGCTCAAACCACAAGGAACTCTCTAATTATGCTCTGCCAGAAATGTCACGGAGATAACTGGTGCGAGATCGCAATGCACGACCCCTGGGCCGGCCGACCAGTGATCACCTGCAACATTTGCGGCGAGTATGCCGAGTACGACAGCCTCCAGCGCAAAACGGCTCACGCGATCATGGCAGCTACCTTGGCCTGTAGCGTGAGCATAGAGGACCAGCGCGATCCCCGGATGGTTGCTGATAGGATCTTGGATGCACTGGAGAATGCCGGCTTAACAGTCGCTCGCGCCTCAAGATGAATGGGGAGGAGCGCCGGATCGGCGCCTACGAGGCCCTGCCCGGCGATCCGAGAGCATGGGCTGCGCCGCTCGTTCCAACAGCCGTTTGATTGCCGGCAGACTTTCCGCCTTTTCCGTGGCCGCTCTGGAGTTGCACGCGCCCATAGCAACTGTTGGAGACCAGCCACGATTGTAGCAAACGCACCAATTCGGACTTAAACCGCGATGCTCTGAACGGGACCAGGGCTGAGCACCGCTTGGGCGCCGTCTTCCAACGCATGACGGCCCCCACATGGATCGAACCCGCAATCATCGTTGACCTGACGCGGCCTGCACCTGACGGCGCCTTTCGAGGTCCATCGTCCAAGTTGTCTGGAACGGCAAAGTCACTGCTCAGTGCCTTGACGGGAATTGCACTCATTACCAGAATAACCGCTGCCGATGGATCTCGTTTCCCATTCTGCCCAGCGGCGCCAGCCCCGAGAAATCCCGGGAAACAGCCCCATCCAGACAGTGTAGCGGGAGAGCTCGGCCGGATAGACGAGGCGCCAATTCGCACAGATGCCACAGAGCATCCTCGCCATGGACGCTTGATTCGGCCGGCGAGCGCGCTCCTATTCCATGGACCTTACAAGAACTTCATTGACACGCGTTATCGCTCATTGCCACGACCAGCAGCCTCACTGCCGCGGCGTGGCTATGCCGGCACACTTGAGCAGACCCTGGCTGCGCAATTCCGCGGAGGACGAATAGCGAAAGCCAGCCGCTTTGGCGCAGCGCCTCCCGCCCTCCTCCCGTCGCGGCTGGCTCCTGGCGTGACATATTCCCGCGATAACCCCCGCAGGGGATTGAATCGTACGTAGCGTCAGATTGTAGAGTGCCCCTGCTAGTTGGCTCCAATCTTCAGTCGCCCTAGAATTCCTGTGGGCAAAAGCGGAGCAAGCCGATCGCGTGTCATGAGAGGTGTTCTGCCAAAGCGGCTGAGGATCGCGCTGAGTGCGAAGGACGCTGTTCCTGTTCTGTCTACGCAAATTGCCAGGTCGCATGAGGTCACGATTGCCCAGATGTAAGAAGGACCAATCCAGCATTGGAGACTTCGAAATACGGTTGCGAGCGCCAAGTGCCAACGAGCCGCCGCGAGACTGATGCGCTATCCTGGAGCGGTGATGTGAGAAGACCCGATGGATCCAACACGGTGTTGCTCGTCGACCATTGTGAGGGCCAATGTCGGGCAATTGTTGGCTTCAAGAATGGCGATCCTGGAAGAGCGTATATGTGCGGGGAACCAATTGTGACGGGACTGCGCCAAAAACCGTCATCATGGTGCGCTTATCACCATGTCCGAATGCACGTCATGCCATGGTCGGACGGACGCGCCCGTCCTTAAACGAAAAGCAGACTAGATGACAACGAGTAGTCCGGGACGAGCGCGCGGCATGGTAAGCGGCTGATTGCGGCAGCAAGAGAGCTGCCGCTAGCTCCGCGAGCTGGGCCTGCTCGAGATGCAGGCCTGACGATTGCCCCAGGGCCGAACGCGATGCAGGCAACGAGCCCCTCAACACCCGACGAACGAGCATTGGAAACCTCATGTGATCGCCTTGGAACGGCAATGATGTGGAAGTTTAGACACGCGAGCGATCGAAGATTGATCTCGGCGGCGTTCAAACCCGATAAGGCAGCGATCCATTTCGATGGCGCGCCTCTAAGCTCACGCCCCTTTTGGCGCATTCGAGCAGGCGGCGCGCGCTTAAACAGCCCGAGTCGGCTCCCTCGACGATCAGCTCATCCCGCGTGTTTCTGCCGTGGGACTGCAATATGCGCGCCTTCACCTATGCTTATCCGACCACCAACACGATCGTCCCGAGATTGATCGATGATACGGACTGCGCGACAGAGAACAACTTTCAAGGCTTTGTTTGCCGGGCTTGCTCGCAGTTGCACTGGATGAACAGCAAGACTCGAAATTTCTAGGCAAGGACAAGAAATGAGGGACACTCCTTGGCTCGACGCGCGAGCTGAGCATGGAGAGACTGCAGAACGCTTCTCGGCCGAACGGCCTGCTTACCTTTTGACTGCGCCGAATTTATTGAGCGCACTCAAGCAATAGAGAAGCGCCTGACGAAGGCCGAACGAAATCTGCCGGACTACAAACTTTCGTATAGTCCTTCAAAACTCTTTCGAGGTGGGAGGTTTACCTCCGTACAGTTGAGCCATCGACGCAATACCTGTAGAGGTCCACACTTCGGCAGTTCGAGAGCGTGACGCTTCCGCATTTCGAAGAGCCAGCCGCGATTGACGTCGTCGATCGGGGAACGACATTAGCCTGCGCAGAGGAATCATTTGTTAAGCCAAGAGAGCAAACGGCGGGTCGCTCTAATCACCGGCGTGACCGGCCAGGACGGCGCCTATCTTTCCGAACATCTGCTGTCGCTCGGCTATGTCGTGCACGGCATCAAGCGGCGCTCGTCCTCGTTCAACACCGCGCGCGTTGATCATCTCTACCAGGATCCGCATGTCGGCGACGTGCCGTTCCTGATGCACTACGGCGATATGACGGATTCGAGCAATCTGATCCGCCTGGTGCAGCAGATCCGGCCGACCGAGATCTACAATCTCGCCGCCCAGAGCCACGTCGCCGTCAGCTTCGAGAGCCCGGAATACACGGCCAATGCCGACGGCATCGGCGTACTCCGCCTGCTGGAAGCGATCCGCATCCTCGGCATAGAGAAGGAGACGCGGTTCTACCAGGCGTCGACTTCGGAGCTCTACGGCCTCGTCCAGGAGATCCCGCAGAAGGAGACCACGCCGTTCTATCCGCGCTCGCCTTACGGCGTCGCAAAGCTCTACGGCTACTGGATCACGGTGAATTACCGCGAAGCCTATGGCATGTTCGCGAGCAACGGTATCCTGTTCAATCACGAGAGCCCGATCCGCGGCGAGACGTTTGTGACCCGCAAGATCACGCGCGCTGTCGCCCGTATCGAGGTCGGGCTGGAGGAGACGCTCTATCTCGGCAATCTCGAAGCCAAGCGCGACTGGGGCCATGCGCGCGACTACGTCGAGGGTATGCACAAGATCCTGCAAGCCGACAAGCCCGACGATTTCGTGCTCGCCACCGGCGAGATGCACTCGGTGCGCGAGATGGTCGAGCTATCGTTCGCCCAGCTCGGTCGCCGCATCGCATGGCGCGGGACAGGCGTCGAGGAGACCGGCGTGGACGAGATGAGCGGCAAGACGGTGGTGAAGATCGATCCGACCTATTTCCGGCCCAGCGAGGTCGATCTCCTCGTCGGCGACGCCAGCAAGGCGCGCGAGGTGCTCGGCTGGAGGCCGAAGCGGAGCTTTGCAGAGCTCGTCGCGGAGATGATGGCGAGCGATCTGGCGGTAGCAAAACGGGACGCGACGAGTGGCAAACGCTCCGTTTGAGCTGACAGGCAAGAGTGTCTACGTAGCCGGCCATCGCGGCATGGTCGGCAGCGCGCTTGCGCGCCGGCTGGCGCGGGAGGACGTCAAGCTCGTCACCGTGGACCGGCGCGAGGTTGATCTGTGCAACCAGGCGGCGGTGTCCGACTGGTTCGCAAGAACGCGGCCGCAGGTGATCTTCCTCGCCGCGGCAAAGGTCGGCGGTATCGTCGCCAACAACACGCTGCGCGCCGAGTTCATCTACGACAACATCGCGATCGCGGCGAACGTGATCCAGGCCGCGCACCAGAACGGCGCCGAGAAGCTAATGTTTCTGGGCTCGTCCTGCATCTATCCGAAACTGGCGCCGCAGCCGTTGCGAGAAGATGCGGTCCTGACGGGCCCGCTGGAACCGACCAACGAGCCCTATGCAATTGCAAAAATCGCCGGGATCAAGATGGTGGAGGCCTATCGCAGCCAGTATGGCAGCGACTTCATCAGCGTAATGCCGACCAATCTCTACGGCCCCGGCGACAATTATCATCCCGAACTGAGCCATGTCGTCGCGGCGCTGATCCGGCGCTTCCACGAGGCGAAGGTCGCGGGTGCCAAGAGCGTTGCCGTGTGGGGCACCGGCACGCCACGGCGCGAATTCCTCTATGTCGACGACATGGCAGACGCCTGCGTGTACCTGATGAAGACCTATTCGGGAGCAGAGCTGATCAACATCGGCACCGGCGAGGACGTCACCATCGCCGAGTTCGCGCGCGTCGTCGCAGAGATCGTCGGCTACAGCGGCGAGATCGCCTTCGACACCTCGCGCCCCGACGGCACGCCGCGCAAGCTGCTCGACGTCAGCCGCCTCGCAAAGCTCGGCTGGCGCGCGAGGACATGGCTTACAGATGGAATGCGGCAGACCTATCAGGACTTCTTAGCGGTATCGGCCAAATCGGACAAAGGAGAGAATCATGCAGCTGTTAATTGCTGACGGCGCTCATTGTCCGATTCCCAGAAAGTTGCTTCGGATCGTCTGGCGACTTCGATTGGGTTTCCGGTGTTGCTTTGAGCTCGCGCACGCCGAGTGACGCGTGCGCGATGGAAGGCCGGCACGACCACACCGGTCGATAAATAGCGAGCGAATTGGTCAGGCGCGTCTTGCGAGACGCTCTGTTTTGAAGTTGAGGTAAACTGGCTACCATGTGCGGAATTGTAGGCATCTTGGGGCGCGGTCCGGTCGCGGATCGCCTCATCGATTCACTTAAACGACTGGAATATCGCGGCTACGACTCAGCTGGCATCGGAACGCTCAAAGGAAATCACATCGAGCTTCGACGCGCCGAGGGAAAGCTGAAAAACCTTGAGACACGTGTTCGCCGCCATCCGCTTTCAGGCCATGTCGGGATTGGGCACACGCGCTGGGCTACTCATGGCAAGCCAACCGAACACAACGCTCATCCGCATGCAACGGACAATGTTGCGGTCGTCCATAACGGCATAATCGAGAATTTCCGGGAGCTGCGCGCGGAGCTGAAACAGCATGGCGCCTGTTTCGCCTCTGAAACAGACACGGAGGTGGTGGCGCATCTCATCGAGTCTTATCTGAAGAATGGCAGCTCGCCGCAGGAGGCAGTAAAAGCGTCGCTGCCGCGGCTAGTGGGCGCGTTTGCGCTTGCAATTCTGTTCAAGGGCCGACACGACCTCATGATCGGTGCGCGCAAGGGCTCACCACTCGCGATCGGGCATGGCGAAGGCGAAATGTATCTCGGATCGGATGCTATCGCGCTCGCGCCCCTTACCGACTTGATTACCTACCTTGAGGATGGCGATTGGGCTGTGCTCAACCGCAACTTCAGCGTGGTCTACGACGCACAAGGCACAGTCGTCCGCCGGGATGTGGTGAACTCTGGCGCGTCGTCGGCACTCGTCGATAAAGCGAACTACCGCCACTTCATGGCGAAGGAAATCCACGAACAGCCAGAGGTGATCGGGCAGACGCTGGCGCATTACGTCGATATTGCCCGCGAGAGCGTGGCACTGCCGCAGGAGCTTCCGTTCGACTTCAATGAGATCGGACATATCTCGGTCACGGCTTGCGGTACGGCAGGCTACGCCGGCCACATCGCCAAATACTGGTTCGAGCGGCTGGCTCGTATTCCGGTCGAGCTCGATGTCGCCTCCGAATTTCGGTATCGTGAGGCACCGATGCGCCAAGGAGATCTTGCTATCTTCATCTCGCAGTCAGGCGAGACCGCCGATACGCTGGCCGCGCTCCGCTACGCCAAATCGCAAGGCCTGCATACGCTCTCGATCGTGAACGTACTCAGTTCGACCATTGCGCGCGAAAGCGGGACAGCATTGCCGACACTCGCGGGGCCCGAAATCGGTGTTGCCTCGACCAAGGCGTTCACATGCCAGCTGGTCGTCCTGGCGGCGCTGGCGGTCGCTGCCGGCAAGGCCCGCGGTGAATTGTCGGAGAGCGACAGCATCGATCTGCTACGCGAGCTGATCGAAATTCCTCGGCTCGTTTCAGCGGCGCTGGCCAACGAGCCGCAGATCGAGAAGCTCGCACGCGACATCACCAAATCGCGTGACGTGCTATATCTTGGTCGCGGCACGTCGTTTCCACTGGCCATGGAAGGGGCACTGAAGCTGAAGGAGATATCCTATATTCACGCCGAGGGCTATGCGGCCGGGGAGCTCAAGCACGGCCCGATCGCCTTGGTCGACGAGAGTGTTCCCGTAATCGTCATCGCTCCTTCCGACCGGGTGTTCGAAAAGACCATCTCGAACATGCAGGAGGTCGCTGCACGCGGTGGCAAGATTATCTTGATAACGGACGCCAGGGGAGCCGCAGACGTGTCCATGGATTCACTCGCGACGATTGTGTTGCCGGAGATGGGTGCGACATTCACCTCGATTGTCTATGCGATTCCGGTGCAGCTCCTAGCCTACCACACGGCCATCCTCATGGGCACGGACGTCGACCAACCCCGAAATCTCGCGAAATCGGTCACCGTCGAATAAGGCAAAGTGATGCGACCTCGGTTATCGTGGTCAGATTCCGAATGCGCAAGCCGCGGTCAGATCGACTCACGATGTGCCGCCCATTTCCAGGCCCCTATGCCGCCGAGGCTTGTGCCTGTTCTTGCCCTGTTTACGGAGACGCCGGGTTTGGATCGCATACGAAGCGGAGCGCCACTTGAAGTACGAGGCGCGCCTCGCTCGACGACAACGGGGCTGTTTACAAGCATGGCCATCGGCGCCGCGCTTGATCGCCGGCGCGCTCACAAAATCCTATTCGGCGAACCTCCGGTTAACTTTGAGCATATCGACATCGCTGGAGATCGGGCGGGATAATAGCGCAGTTCGGCCCAATCGCAGGCTCGCGAGCTGTTCTAGCACGACATCTCACGGAGCTCCTCGCTGCGGCTTGTATGCCACCGATCTCGTCCTTCCCCTTTCACTGCATATCGGTACGCTTGATGAGAACTTCGGCCACGCCAAAGACAACAACCTTGTCGCCGACCTTGGCGCCGAGAATTGCCCGAGGGTTCAGTAGCTTGAGAGCCACTCCTGCTGCACGAGCGGAATAACGAGCGAAAATTGTGAGGGTTTGCGGCAATTGCCGAAAATATGCCGGAAACGTCAGGCGCTTACGGCTTGGTCGACAGTGCCCTGATGACCGATTCGCGGCCATGAAACTGCACGCGGCTGCGGTGAGATTTTCTCCGGAAGCGGCCATTTCAAAATCGAGAGGAAACTCGCCATGTCACCAGCGCCCATTGCGCACGCCTCAAATGCCAAATCGCGCATTGGCGCCATCTTACGTGCCACGAGCGGCAACTTCCTCGAGCAGTTCGACTTCTTCTTGTTCGGGTTCTACGCCAGTGCCATCGGAAACGCGTTCTTTCCATCAGGAAGCGAAACCGCTTCACTGCTTAACACCTTCGGTGTGTTCTGGCTGGGTGCCTTGATGCGACCTGTTGGTGCGATCGTGCTTGGAGCCTATATTGACCAGATTGGCCGTCGGCAAGGCCTGATCATCACGCTTTCGATCATGGCCATTGGCACCATCATCATCGCCTTTTGTCCGGGCTATGCGACGATCGGCATTGCCGCACCTGCGATCGTGCTGTTCGGACGGCTGTTGCAGGGCTTTTCTGCCGGCGTTGAGGTTGGTGGTGTTTCCGTTTACCTCTCCGAGATTGCCACTCCGGGCAACCGCGGCTTTTACACATCTTTCCAGTCCTCGAGCCAGCAGGTTGCGATCTTTGTCGCGGCCCTTATCGGATATTTTTTGAGCGAAGCACTTCCGGCCGAAATGGTTGCCGCTTGGGGCTGGCGGATCCCGTTCTTCCTTGGCTGCTTGATCGTACCGCTTATCTTCTTCCTGCGCCGGACGCTGGAGGAAACTCCGGAGTTTCTGGTCATGAAGAACCACCCGACGGCCCGCGAGATCTTTGCCTCCACACTTGCGAACTGGCGCATCGTCATTCTCGGCATGATGATCGCGATGCTGACGACCACGACCTTCTATTTCGTGACGGTGTACACGCCTACGTTCGGCAGGCACGTATTGCAGTTGTCCTCGCAGAACACGCTGTTGGTGACGCTCTTGGTCGCGGTGACGAACTTCATGTGGAACCCAATTGGCGGCGCGATTTCCGACAGAATCGGCCGGAAACCGGTCCTGCTGACCATTGCCGGCCTAGCCTTGGTGACTGCATATCCGGCGTTGTCTTGGCTTGTAACGGACCCAAGCTTTGGCAAGATGCTGATCGTGGAGATGATGTTCTCGTTTTACTTTGGCACCTATAGCGGCGCCATGTTGGGCGCTCTGGTCGAAATCGTGCCGAAGCACATTCGCACAACTTGCTTTTCTTTGGCGTTCGCACTCGCCGCGGCTCTGTTTGGCACGTTTACGCCGCTTGCATCGACTTGGCTGATCGACCGGACAGATGACAAGGCGTCGCCCGGTTTCTGGTTGATGTTTGCGGCTTTGCTCGGCATTATCGCCGCGCTCACGATTTATCCAGGAAACACCAAGAGAGTTGCGAAAGCCGTTGCGACCCGAGCGGCCTAACTTGGCGGTAAGCGCGCAATTTACCACGCGTTAGCACGCGCGCCCGCGGGACGTTGGGGGCCGAAGGCTGAACTGAAGTTGGTGCGCGACTATCCCTGCGGTGATTTTCACGATGCTGCGCGGCCGTTCTGGCGATCACGGTTCTTCCTATGTGATCTGGGGCAGTATAGGGACGAGCTGGCGGTGATGTTGACCGGGAAAGGCTTAGCTTATCAGCCAACCTCGATTCCGTCCGGTGGTCGGACGGTGCGCTGCCCGCACTTGCAGTTGCGTGAAACACGGCGGATTTCGCGCGAGGACTGGGATCCCTCGTGCGAGCTCCACGCTCTGATATTCTGTGCGGCCGCCACAAAACTCGAAGGCGCACATCCTCGGGCTGCGTGAATTCCCCAGCGGACTGGTCGTCTCGCAGGTAGCGACAAACGTTAGCGTAGCGGGCCGTCTTGTATCCTGGTCCGATACCGACCTCTCGGCGCTCGGGTACGCAGGTTGAAGGCTCACCTTCTTGTCGCATCTGGCGGGGAGTGGTCGAGAAGTTTGGTCGTGCCTGTACAACGAGCGATGGGCCAATGCGTAACCAGACCCAGGCTGTTGCTCGCTGCGCTCGATCAGCCGTGACCTCACGCACCGCGAGCTTGCGCAGATGAGGCGAGCTGTGCGAGCTCCGTTTCGAGCATAGGGTTGCGCTTGAACATAGCGTCGATCAATGCTTGGGCCGGCTGCTCGGCCGCCTCCACCCACGTCGCCTTCTCCGCTCGCGCGGAGGGCGCGAACACACGCTTGACCACGGTCGGCGATCCCCTCAGACCGCAATTGGCCATGTCATCCACGCCAGCACTTTGGGCGCTCCATTTTACGATTGTGGTGCGGGCGGCACGCAACGCATCTATCATTGCGCCGCGGCGAATTTGATTTGTTGCCTCTAACATGCTGACGAGACACGGCAGCTTGGAACCCAACACCTGGACGCCCCCTTCGCAGCGCCGTTCGGCCTCGATGGTCCGTAGCTTGAGGTCCAACGCTTTGATCGTGGAAACATAAGTGAGCTGCTGGACCCCGAGCCGCCTTGCAATGCCAGGTCCCACCTGCGCCGTATCGCCGTCGATCGTCTGCTTGCCGGTGAATATGACGTCCGGTGGGCCATATTCCTTGCCGATGTTGCGAATCGCGCTCGCCAACGCGTAACTCGTCGCCAGCGTATCCGAGCCCGCGAAGCTACGGTCGGTGAGCAGGACAGCGCGATCGGCACCAAATGTCAGTGCCTTTCGGAGAGATTCTTCGGCCGACGGCGGTCCCATTGTCAGGACGGTGACTTCGCCGCCGAATTGATCTCTTAGCTCGAGCGCAGCTTCCAATGCGAAGAGATCATAGGGGTTGATGATTGTCGGCACGCCCTGGCGCATGATCGTGTTCGTAACAGGGTGCACGCGGATTTGCGCGGAGTCGGGGACTTGTTTGATGCAGACGATGCTGTGCATGTACTTCTCCTAAGATGCCGAGCCGACTCCCGACGCAGCAAATGTCATACCATCCAAGGCATTTCGCCAACGAGGAATGAATGCAGGCTGACGACGAGCCGGTTGTCGCAACTGCGATGGTTTACGCACCGGCGTGATCTCAAGCTGATCGGAGTCAGGGGCGGCAACGGAGCCGCAGCGATCACGCGCCGCTTCGACGCCAAAGCCATTTTCAGGGCGCGTAGGTTGCAAACAGACGATGACAAGACTGGGCTAAGCGAAGACGCCCTACGCGTCGCCGGCGAGTAAATCCCAACCCAAGGCACACGCTAGCATCCCGATCATGCATCCGAGCTGGCGACCGCCCTCTTTTCCACGCTCTCCTATGCCAGTCGGCCGAGCGAGAGAGAGAGGAGCGAGCTCGACGCTTGGCTCAGAAGCGTTTGATCTCGATGCCGTGTCTTCGCAAGGCGTAGCCAATCTGGCGTGGGGTCAGTCCAAGCAGGCGCGCCGCCTTCGCCTGTACCCACCCGGATCTTTCCATGGCTGCGATGACGCGCTCGCGATCGGTGACTTTCGCGGCACCTACCACGGGGCGCCCAGGCGGCCCTAGCGGCGTCAGCTCGCTGCTCACCGGCCGAACGGGTGTCGCGGCTTCCGTTGCCGGCATGCTCAGCCTCGCGGGCGGTGCGATTGTCGGGCTCGGCTGTCGCGCCACTTCCGCCGGTCCACCCTTCCATAGCAAGGCCGACAGGCATTGCCCATGGCAGCACGCAAAATCATCTCTTACGATCGACGATCCTAGCGCTAGCGTCGCGGTCCGCTGCACGCAGTTTTCGAGCTCACGGACGTTGCCGGGAAATCCGCAATTCATGAGGACCTCAATCGCACTTGAATCGAATACCAGGGCACGGCCGTTCTCATCGTTGAAGTTCTTCAAAAAACGAGCAGCGAGAAGCGGAATATCAGTGCGTCTTTCGCGCAGCGGCGGCAATAGCAGAGGAACCACGCTGATGCGGTAATAGAGATCGGCACGAAACTCGTTCCTGGCCACCGCCTCTTCAAGATTCTTGTTCGTGGCCGCAATCACGCGGACGTCGACTTTGATCGTCTGATTGCCGCCCACCCGCTCGAATTCCTGCTCCTGAAGCACGCGCAGGAGCTTCGCCTGGAACGAGCCCGAGATCTCTCCAATCTCATCCAGAAACAACGTTCCCTTGTCGGCGATCTCGAAGCGCCCCTTGCGCGCGTTGAATGCGCCCGTAAACGCCCCCTTCTCGTGTCCGAACAATTCGGATTCCAGCACCGTCTCTGTGAGGGCTGCGCAATTCAGCTTGATAAAGGGGCGTTTGGCGCGCGCTGAACGCTCGTGAATAGCCTTCGCGACCAGCTCTTTGCCGGTACCCGATTCGCCACGCAACAAAACCGTGCTATTTGATTTTGAGATCACCTCGATCTTGTCAAGTAGCGCGCGCAGCGCCGGGCTGTCGCCGATAATTCCCTCGACTTGGACCTTCTTACGGTCCCGCCCATGAGGCTTGAGTTCGGAAAGTTGCTTCTGCAGCCGGAACTCCTCGTCCATAAGGCGCCCGCGATCGCGCACAAACGAGCAATGCAGTTTCGTCGTCTGGCCTAGCAGGCTGGCGACCATCGTCAGAAGGCGGAGGTCGTCCTCGAGCTGCGCACGCGTCCCATTGTCCGCGATGCGGTCAATGCTCAGCGTACCCACAACTTTGCCGTCAACATCTATGGGAACGCCGATGAACGCAACACGCGTATGACCGCCGGCATTTAGCATATCGACCTCCGAAGAACTGAAGGCCGAATGCAGCGCTAGATTCTCCACGATGAGCGGCTGCCCCGACGCGACGATTTGATCGATTGCTCCTTGCGGCAAGCGCACCCGGCAGCGCGCGTCGCGGTCTTCGCTCCTGCCGTCCTCTACGATGATCTCCGGCCCGCCGTCATGCTCGAACAGACATACGATGCCGCGCCGCATCCGCACGAGCGATCCCAGGCGCTCGATGACGCTCGCCAGCTTAGCCTCGAGCCGACATAGGCCAGTGAGCGTGTGCGCTATTTCAACGATCGTGCTTAGCGATTTCTCTTGGGACCGCACAATACAAGCGGAAGCGTCCGCGTCGGAGGTTGAGTTTGGCTTTTCGCGCAGGGAAATGCTGTCTAGCATCACGACTTCTCCGTTCCTTTCTCGATCCTCCCCATCGGACTTGTTGGATTCGTGTTGCATGCCCGATCTGACATCCTGTTCTCAGGGCGGGACGAGAGATTACCCCTCTTCATGGCACGTCGGCAGCACTTAGAGTAACTCGCTTTGCCGCTTTGTTTTCCAACTCGCTGCGCGGATTCACCCCGGCCAACATGACTTCCATCGATGAAGCTCAGAACAGCCGGGGCTCTTGGGGGCTGATTGAATTATAAGTGTTGCCCGCCATTGATCGGCACTTCGGCGCCGGTGACATAACTTGCCGCATCTGAACATAGGAAGAAAATGACCTTGGCGACCTCTTCGGGTGTACCCACTCGGCGGAGTGGGATCTTTGGCACAAGATGCGCTTCCGTGTCAGGCGACAAAATGCCCGTCTTGATTTCGCCGGGCGCGATCGCATTGACGCGAATGCCATGCGCGGCGTAATCGTGCGCCATTTCGCGCGTGAGACAAGCGAGCGCAGCTTTCGAAGTCGCATATGCCGAGCCAGCAAATGGATGCACCCGCGAGCCGGCGATCGACGTCACGTTGACGATCGAGCCTGACGCCCTTTTCAATTCGTCGAACAGGCCTTGAGCGAGTAGGATCGGTGCCACCAGATTGAGGTGGAACACGCTCATCCAGGTGTCGACTGAGGTCGCCAGCGATGTCAGCCTGGTACCGTTTGCCGCTTTTGGTGAGTTTCCGGCATTGTTTACCAGTCCGTGCAACGGTGCGCCAGCAAGGCGCTCCTTGATCTCGGCAATCACGCGCGGCAGCATCCGATGATCGCCCAGGTCGACTTCGATATAGCTGTCGCCCTCTGAGTCTGATGGGCGACGCGCCGCGTCCAATGGTTGGCGCGCGCAAGAAATGATGCGCCAACCGGCTTTCGAAAACAATTTTCCGGTGGCGCGACCGATACCGCGCGATGCCCCGGTCAATACCAGCGTCTTTCGCTCACGCAGCGGACGGCCCGCTCGATCGGCGTGAATTGGACCGCTAGGGTCCGTTTCCGACGATTGAGGTGCGACCGCTTTGTCATCTGGTAGATCTAGATTCACACGCGGCTCCCTTCCGCTCCCATCGGCTGTGCACCTGGTGCAGGATCCGGGCCAAAGCGACGCAGGGCATAAGGGGCGCACTTTTGCGACAAATGGCAGGTTCTGAACATCTGGCCTGTTTGCTTTTCGACAACAGCAACGCCGCGTCAAGCCACCACGGCCCGTTGACCGCGTCGCACTCCAGGGGTGGTCTGTGGCTCATTCGAATTGGCGGAGATAGTTTAGCTGCCTTGTGCGGAGATCAGGATCGATGGCCAGTTCGTTCAATTTTCTCGGTTGGACGCGCCGCCGCAGATGCGGCTCTGGTTCGACATCGGTGGGCTGGGGCTCGTGCCGTTGATCAGATGCGGTCGAAAGTATTTCGCAACCAGCGCATGAACAAGGCCGTCGTCCAGAAGACGAGCTGACCGCGAAGGGATTAACGCAGAAACGGCGATACGTCTACCTGACGCGCGTCCTTGCTGCTGGGACATTCTGACGTGACCGTCTGCTACGTCAGATTCCTCGGCGGCCCGGGCCACCATTGCCGTGCTCTTCACCGCGTGGCCGCCGATGGCGGTTTCGGCCCGGCGATGCCGGGACCCTAACCTTTTCTCCGGCCAGTCGACTTACACGTCGCAGTCCGACATATCCCGGGACAAGGCCGCCGATGCTCGCCGGGATTGGCCTACGCTTCGCCGGGCATTCGCTGTACCACTGCATCCCGGCAGTGCGTCGGTCAGCTCTCAGCTGCGGACGTTGCGAAACCCGATGCTGTGGAAGCCAGCAGTGTCAGGCCGACGATCTAGGCGACGATTGCGCAGGTTCAGATTCGCGGCACCTCATGAAGCCGCGAAATGCTCGTATGGATTATCGACCAGGGTCAACTGCTCCGGGTTGCTCAGATCGAATTCAATAATGCGTGGCACGAGCAGACGGGCATAGCGCGTAAAGGCGCTGGTGGGGGGAAAGCGGATCACGGTGGCGCATCGCGCAAGAAGATACATGTCGATGAGCGCGGAAGCTCCACCTTCAATTCCCATTTCCGCACTATGCAACGGCCCTGCCAGATCGGCATGGAACCGTTTTGGTACGGCGAAGATATCGGGAAACAGACCCGATATGTGATCGAGCACCTGTGCGCTATCCGTGCACAGGAAGATCTTAACAGGCTTTGGATATGGCAAAGCCATGGCTTTACGGACTGCCATGCAGACCTGACGAAGAGCGAGCTCCGAATCGGCCCAGTACGGAGCATGCCCCATGATATCTTCGCCATTGCCGTGCCGAACATGAACGCCGATGATACTATGGCCGCTAAAGTGTTGCTCATACAAGTCCTCGATCCGCGCTCGAATCTCAGACCTGAGTTTGATGTTTCGGAAGATCAGTCGTTCGGCTTCCTCATCACAACGCCACATCAGGCAAGCGTCACAGACAATGGTGTTGGCCTCGTTATCGTCTCCTGCTTGGAACAGCTCAGTCAGTTCGTCACGTTCTCGGAAGATCTGCTCGTCCGGACGATTGATACAGTCGATCGATGGCCTATTCCACCACGGCGGGAAGAACGGGCCGGGAAACGAGAGCTGGTTGACCCTGTCATCGCAAATCACCGGCACGCCAGCGATCTCCTCAACCGGCTCGAAGAACACCGGAAAGGCATTGCTGAACGGTTCGTCGACATAACAGGAACCGCGCCAGTCAATAACGAGCGTTCGCCCGGTCCGCTGCGCGTACGACCAGGCTGATGCCAACGACCAGAGGCAATCACCAAAGCCGGTGCGCCTCCGAGAAACAACAAAGCGTTCCTTCGTCACGTTATCAAACCCTTCTCGTTGCGCGAGTGTGGCGCACCAACTCATCTGCGATGCCGATCCACGCCGGGCGCTGGTCACCTGGACGCAAGTCACCCAACCCGCAAACTCATCCTGCACGGCACTGCGATTGGCAGGTCATGCTAGAGGTGTCACATTACGCACCTTTTACGACGGCCCAGTCTGTGACGGATGCAGCCGAATACGACGCTGATCCCACAGCCCGCGCAGTTCGTTCAGGAGAGCTTCGCGCCTGGTCCTGTCGGACGTGACCCTGGCGAGAAGATCGGCCAGAACAGCTTCCTTCTCGATTTGCATCAGCATGTCGAATAGGTCATGCGAGACGCGTACGCTGTCATGGCTGGAGTGACCCAGGCGGATCTCGCAGATTGTCTCCTGGCGGTCTCGGCCCGCATGAGCGCGAACCCGGTAAA
Organism: Bradyrhizobium sp. MI1.3; assembly: GCF_055811695.1. Lineage (NCBI taxonomy): Bacteria > Pseudomonadati > Pseudomonadota > Alphaproteobacteria > Hyphomicrobiales > Nitrobacteraceae > Bradyrhizobium > Bradyrhizobium sp. MI1.3. The sequence goes on from NZ_JBVVPQ010000014.1 coordinate 124,070, forward strand.
GAGATACATGGGGCGGCAGTGATACAGCGAGCGCGGTCCAGTTTTCGAGCGTTGTTGCCCGTTTTTTGATGAGGAATGACCCGACCACAAGGCCATCCAGCTCGGTCGACAAAAACGCCGTAATCGCATCGGCAACGGAATCTACGATCGGTTCGGCATTGTTGTTGAACGACGTATTAAGCAGAATCGGGACGCCCGTTCGAGCTTTGAACGCATTGATAAGTTCCCAATAGGCGGCATTGCTCGTGCGGGACACCGTTTGCAGCCGAGCCGTACCATCGATATGCGTGATCGCGCCCAGCAATGCACGCATGGATTCGCGCACGCGCACGACGAAATTCATGAAGGGATATTCTGCGCGACCATCCGGCAACTCAAAGAACGCGCCCGCATCCTCCTCGAGAACCGATGGCGCGAACGGTCGATAACTCTCGCGCTTCTTGACCATCGCGTTGATCCGGTCCTTGTTTGCCGCGGGCCTCGGGTCCGCAAGAATGCTGCGGTTGCCGAGCGCACGAGGGCCGAACTCGGACCGGCCCTGTACCCACCCGATCACAGCGCCATCAGCGATCCACTCGGCTGCTCTGGCTGCGACGTCAGCGGTCCGTTCAATCTCGAGGTGTCCGGCCCATCCCTTCAGTTCCTGTTCAATGCTGTCGTCGCTGCCGACATCGGGCCCCCAATAAACCGCCTGTAGTCGTTCGCGGGGCGGAGCCTGCCCGGCCTCCTTCGACACCATCAGCGCCGCACCCAATGCGCATCCGGCATCATGCGAGGCCGGCTGCACAAAAATCTCTTCGAATAACCCTGAGTACAGCAGTTTTCCGTTTAGCGTGCAGTTGTGGGCTACCCCGCCAGCCAGGCACAGCCGTTTCATTCCGGTCTGCTCACGATAATGCCGAAGAATGTGAAAGACGATCCGCTCCAGCGCCTCCTGCAATGAAGCGCTCACATCTCGGTGTTGTTGCGTGAACGGCATTCCCTTTCGCCGGACCTCGATATTGCGCAGCAATGCCGGGCCGATACGGTCGAGGTGAACGCGGTAGGCACCGTTGGGGGAGAGCTCATAAAATTGGGAGAAAAGCTCGCGATAGCGAGCGGGATCTCCATAAGGAGCCAATCCCATGACCTTATATTCGTCGAACAGGCCGTAGCCGAGGTATCGGATCGTTTCCAGATAGAACAGTCCGAGAGAGTTGGTCTCTGGAAACGTCATGAGCTCGGTCATTTCGGTGCCCGACCCCACCGCCAACAGACCCGAGAGGAAGTCGCCACAGCCGTCGATCGCGAGAACCAGACTCTCTTCAAAGCCGGACATTGCCAAAGCGCTTACGGCATGGGCCTGATGATGGCCTACGAATGACACCCGCGAAGGGTCAACTTGGGTACCGAACTCTGCCGCGAGAAGGTGCCGCAACAGGAGATTCGCATCCAGCGGAATTGAGATCTCAGGCTGTGAGATGAACAACCGTTCGAGCATCGAATTGCAGTAGGCTTCAGTCGCGTAGAACGCAATACGATCGACGTCGCGAAGCTCCACGCCTGCGGCTGCTAGACAGTATTCTATCGCACTACTCGGAAGCTTGTTTGAATGTTTGATTCGGTTGAGACGCTCCTCTTCGACGGCAGCGATCACGCGACCATCCTTGACGAGCACCGCGGCGCCGTCGTGCAGAAACGTGTTCGGTAGTTGCAGGGGGTTTTCATAGACCCTGTCAAGCCCGCCACTCAATCCTAGACACAGCATGTTGTTCTCCGTTCATTCTGAGAGGTCTGTTGACCTATTTCGTATCGCTCGCTTGGCGAGTAGGCCGCACGTCGCCGCGGGGCCGCAGTCATCGCCAACGAAACGAGGCTCATATAAGCGTCGGCCGCGACTCGAACATTCGTTACGTCCGGTATCTGATCTCGCACGCGCGACGCTTCGCTTTAGGTCTTATTCCTCTTACCGCATCAGGCGTTGCCGAAGCAGCGCGGCCGAGACGATGAAGGGCAACGCTGCGCAGATGCAAAGTGCGCCCACATGCAAACCGACGCTGTCGACCGGCCGACCGAGCATTGCTGGACGAATGAGATCGACCGAATGTGTCAGGGGCAACAAGGCCGCTATGCGTTGAAATGAACCCGGTAACTGGCTGATTGGGAAGATCGCGCCACTCAGATACATCATGGGGGTGAGGATAAGTGATTGGTAGAAGATGAAATAGTCGTGGCTCGGTGCAAGAGCTGAAACGACCATTGCGAGGCTCGCGAAAGCAACGCCAGTGAGGGCGATCGCTGGTAACGCATAGGGAATGGACGACCACTCTGCATACCCCAGCGCGACGGCAACAATCGTGATCGCCGTCCCGGCGAGCAAGGCCTTGCTCGCTGCCCACGCCACTTCACCTAGAACAATGTCGCCGAGCGTAAGAGGCGTACAGAGCACCGCCTCCCACGTGCAACCTGTCTGCATGCGAGCGTAAGCCCCATAGATGGTTTCAAAGGTTGAGGAGACCATTGCGCTTGTGGCGACCATCCCAGCTGCCAGAAACGAGATGTATGAAGTCCCCTCAACGCCACCTACGATCATTCCAAGGCCAAAACCAAGACCGAACAGAGAGCTCATCGGCTCGGCCAGATTCCCAAGAATCGATGCCAGAGCGACTTTCCGCCAGACCAGAAAGTTGCGGCGCCATACCGCGATCCAGTTCCATGGATTAGCAGGAAGCGCGGGCGCAAAACGTTGCCACATCGTTCAGTCCTTCATCTCTCGCCCGGTTAGCCGCAAGAAGACATCCTCCAGATTTGGCGGACGCTGCAGAAGGCGGAGATCCGTACGGCTGGCAAGTCGGCGACGCACCTGCTCGGGATCCGTGACATAGCAGAACAGTGTCTCCCCGCTCACCTCGGCGTGCTGCACTGTGGTTCTGACCAGCGGCAGCAGCTCATGGGGATTACCACCGTAGATCTCGATCACCTGGCAGCCGATCTGCTGCTCGATCAGGACATGAGGCTGCCCTTCCGCGATTTTGCGGCCGTGTTCAAGCACGCACAGGCGATCGCACAATCGCTCCGCCTCTTCCATGAAATGGGTGGTCAGAAGGATCGTTTTGCCGCGCGCTAATAGCCAGCGCAAGCGTTCCCAGATGAGATGCCGGCCGTGCGGATCGAGGCCAGTCGTCGGCTCGTCAAGCACCAAGAGCTGCGGGTCGTTAATGAGGGCACGTGCCAGCGTCAGTCGCCGCTTCATGCCGCCGGACAGTTCGGCGACGCGCGCGTCCGCCTTGTTCTCCAGGCGGGCGAATTCGAGCAGTGACGGAGTCACCGTTTTGACCTCGGTCGCGCTCATGCCGAAGTAGCGACCGAAAACGAGCAAGTTTTCGCGCACGGTGAGCTGAAGATCGAGGTTATCGAACTGTGGGACAACCCCGATGCCCCGACGCGCCAAGGGCGCACGTGCCGGCACCGGCTCGCCAAGCACGTGGATCTTACCTGCGTCGGGCGATGCAACACCCAGGATCAATCGCGCAAGCGTGCTTTTACCCGCGCCGTTTGGTCCCAGCAGACCGAAGCACTCTCCGGGCGAGACCGTAAACGAAAGAGCGTCCACGACGGTCCGGTCCTTGTAGGACTTGCTCACCTCGAAAAGGTCGATTGCCGGGGTTGACATTTGCTTACGCGATCGCGACGGACGTTGTTCGCACCGCGTCCTTTGTTGCGTGCTTTTTCGTCCAAAGCAGGCCGTCACACCACACGTGATCGACGCGTCCCCACTGGCAGGCGGCGGCAGCATCCGGGAAAAAGCCGCGTCCATGCAAATTGGCGCTGGTATTGCAAAGCAGCGGAATGGCTGTGAGCTTCTCGTACGCGATGAGAAGCTCGACCACTTTATGCTGAGATGTTCTGGAAACCGTCTGTAGGCGAGCAGATCCATCGAGATGCACGACGGCGGGAATTTTGTCCCGCCATTCCGGTCGCGTCTGGTGATCGAACAGCATGTACGGATCGGGTACTCCAGGGCTAAAAATCTCCGCCGCACGATCCTCCAGGCATATCGGCGCTACCGGCCTGAAATGCTCTCGAAGCTTGACGTCGTTGAGATGGTCTTTCATTCCCTCCCAGCTCGCAGCCGCGAGAATGCTTCTGCCACCCAACGCACGTGGTCCGAGCTCGGCACGCCCGGCAAGGAAGATCACGGGCTGGTCACTCGCGAGGATTGCCGCAAGTTCGCCCATAGTGCAGGGCGCGCCGTCCCATCCGGGCGGGACTTCGCTGGGACGAACGGCCGGTCCACTGTAGACCGTCCATTCCAGAGCTCTAAAGCCTTGCTGTGCCGCCAGTGCAGAGCAAGCAGCACCGATCGCTGAGCCGCTGTCGTTCGGAAAGGGCGGCACCCACACGTCGTCGAACAGACCGGTCGCACGAAATGCACTATTCCACTTGATATTCAGGCCACAGCCGCCGGTTATGCAGAGGTTACGCACCCCCGCAAGATCCGAATGTCGCTGCACAACATCAGCAATTGTGCGAACCAGCAGACGCTCTAGAAAGACGTGAAATGACGCCAGGACGTCTTCGGCCTGCTTGGCCTTCAACCGCAGTGCGCACGCATCGAAGAAGTCGTGCAGAGCTTCAAGTGGCGATTTTGGGCTGTTGATCTGTGCAAGCTTATGGCAAGTGCCATCAGCATCCGTGGCAAAGTGCGCCTGATAAAGCTCCTGAAACGTCGCAATAATCTCCTCGTCGGGAGCTCCGAGAGCGATATAGGCCATCAGCTTGCCGGCGATGCCGAGATCCCAGCTGGTCCGGTCTGCCCGCCTGTAAGGTCCAAAGTGGTGTCCTGCCGTCGCATAGGCGTGGCCTATCATCGGAAACAGGCACTCGATGAACCGGATGCCGTTCGGCTCGACATGGTAGAGGCGCGGAAACATGCAGCCGTCCCACACCAAGCAGAAAGCAGATTGTGCGGATTTGGCAAACGAGCTGGTGCAGTATGCGGATGCTACGTGCCCGGTGACATGCGGATAGCTTCGATAGGGATATAGTTTCCCATCAAGCATAAGGCCGATGCGATCGCGGGACGCGAGGGGGCTATCGCCTTGGCGTTCGACATACGGCGCGCCCTTGAGCTTAACGGTCGTCGTCCCACTAAGGACTTCAAACTGGGATTCGAACTCTCCATCCCAGCCATCAATGACGAACTGATCGACATCGCTCGGATCTAGCCCGTGCTCCGCCAAGGCGCTAACAACGGAATCCAGGTTGTCGATGGTTTGATAACGCGGATTATTGTTCAGCTTCTCCTGCTCGACGCAGAACACCACTTGCCCGTCCTCAATCAGAGCGACGGCCCCGTCATGCGTCAACTTGATACCGCAGATACGCATAGTGGCTCCTCTCAGCCTCGGCCGTTGGGTGGGATCGAAGATGGCTCCGGATTCCGAAAGCGGACCAAAAGGCAGTCTTCGTCAGCCGACTGCCCCTGGCACTGCACGCGTTCGACCTCAATGAGCGCTTCAGTCAAAATCGTGATGACCGTCTCGGCGCCAGCGACATGCCCCCATCGCTTGCAGGTCGCATCACGTGCAGATCCGAAGACCAGACGACCACCCGGAGCAAGCATCTTGACCATGTTGTCGACTGCAGTACGCATTTGTGTCATGTCTTCGAGATAATAGAGAACTTCGGCGACCACGATCAGATCGAACCGCTCTGCGGCCGAGAACTGCAGAATGTCAGTCGCCGCCCAGCTGATATGCGACCACCTCTTGGTCCGCTGGACCGCTCGACCGATCGCTCGCGGCATAACATCGATGACCGTGAGCCGTTTGCAGTGAGGAGCAAGCTTCTCTGTAAACGCACCGGCCGCGCACCCGATTTCGAGGCCATTTGAGACGGCGCTGTTCGACAGCGACAGCCGCAGCAATTGGGTGTGACGCTCACGTTCGAACGGATTGTCGTCGAGCCGCCACGGATCCTCATTAGACAGCTCCCGTTCCAACGATTGATATGTCTGATGCACGTTCACGACCTAATCTCCTACAAAGCTGCTCACTCAGTCTCGGCCGCAATGCCATCCGGCGCGATCAGCTGCGATGGAGCGCGCGAAAGACCTGCCCTGCGAAGTGCGCCAGGCATTTCCGATCCGGGGTTAAGGCCTGGTCCAGTTGTCGCGTCTTCGGTCGAGCCCTTCGATTCATCAACGTCTGGTGATTTCGCTACTTTGCGAGAGAGCCAATCGCTGTTGCTCAAGGTACAGAGCGCATAGGCTTTCATCGGGAGCAGTAGGAAGATGTTGATGGGGGTGTGCAGCGAGAAGCCGAGAAATCGAAGCTCACCGGCACGAACGGCTGCCACGCTGCATCTTATCATCGTCATCGCAATGATGGTCAGACCGGTCCACCAGGGCACGGTGCCAGTGAGCGCAAGCTGAGCGAGCGCGGCAATCGATGAGATTGCGAGCAGCAGCGGCCCTAGGTTCTGTCCAACCACGTCGAGCGTGAGGTACCGATCGAGGCCGGGCAGCAGGTGCAAACCGAGCAGGGTGTCGCGGTAGGTGCTGCGTGCCCAACGGAGCTGCTGGCGCAGATACGGCAAGAGCGTGTCCGGGACCACCGTGGCGGCGATGGCGTCCGGAACGTACTCGGTTCGGAACCCTGCCTTGAGCATGAGGATGGTCAGATGACGGTCCTCACCGAAGTCGCTAGGTTTTCCCCGGAAGAACTGCGTCTCGTATTGCTCGAGCAGCAGCAGCAGCGCGGAGCGGCGGTACATGGCGCACGGCCCGCAGCAGCACATGACGGCGCCAAAGCGCGTCTGTGCCGCGCGCTCCTCGTTGCAAGCCAACCAGTACTCCATGTCGATCAATCGGGTCAGCCAGCTGTCGTTTCGGTTGCTGGCCTTCAATTGGCCCATGGCCGCGCCGACGGCAGGATTCTGCATCTTGCGCACGAGCTTGCTGACCACGTCGCTGTCGATTTCCGTGTCGGAGTCGACGTTGAGCACGAGATCGCCGAATGAGCGGCGAATCGCTGCGATCTGCGCCTTGCGTTTTCCAACATTGCTTGGCAGCAGAATGATGGTGAATCTCGGGTCATACGCGTAGCTCGCGTGGACCGCGGCCACTGCGCCGACATTTGCAGAGCCGTCGTCGACCACGTAGACCTGCAATCGCCCTGGGTAATCCTGACTTGCGATAGACTTCAGGCAGGCCGCCAGCGTGCGCGGGTCCTCGTTGAAGCAGGGCACGATGACATCGACGCTGGGCAGAGCATCGGCGTCGACCGGGTCGCACGGTGGCAGTGGAGCGTCGCTTCGCAGCGCATAAAGCGCCTGCGCGCTCTTGTGGACGCTGGAGAGCAACGCGTAGGAGGCAACAGCAGCGGTGCTGATGGTGGCAAGCAGGCTCATGGGAATCGATCTATTCAGTGAGGTTGAGGAAGCGACCGGATTGCAAATCCACGGTCATGCAGTGCTGGAATGAGTTGGGCGAGCGCCGTCACAGTCTGGTCGCGCCGACCAGCATGAGGGCAGCGTCCCAACTCGTCGGGAGGGCATCCGTCGTGCAGGAGCACGATTGCACCCGGCCGGACGGAGGCCAGCACCGCGGCAACAATCGCCTCGACGCCGGGACGAGACCAGTCTTGCGGGTCGACTGACCAGTGCAGGGCTGCCAGTTCGGCCTTCGCCGACGCGGCGAAGGCTTCCTTGCTCCAGATCCCGTACGGCGCACGCATGTGCCGCACAGAGGCTCCGGGGCAGGCCATTCCGATGACCTTATTCGTCGTGAGGATCTCGTATTCCACCTCATCCGCTATGCAATTGGCCAAGTCCGGGTGCGTCATTGTGTGGTTTGCGACCTCGTGCCCTTCTGCAATGATGCGCTGGATCAGCTGCGGCTGGGCCGCCGCGTATGCACCGATCACGCAGAAGGTGGCGGGCGTCCGATGCTGCGCCAGCACATCCAGGATAGCCGGCGTGCAAAGCGGGTTGGGACCATCATCAAAGCTCAGATAGACGCAGGGCTCACCGCCGGCCTCGGCGTAGTCGCTCCGCGCTTCAGTCAAGTCGTTTGTGGAGCTCACAGTTCTGGCCCGTTCCGTTCGATCATCTCACCGGCCGGCCATTCGCTCATGGGTCTCGCAATCGGCAGAACGAGGCCGACCACGTCCTCCACGCGCGTCGGAGGCACAGTGAGGTAGATGTCCGGACGAGCGGACCGGACCCGGAGCCCTGGCAGAATAGTCGCCAATCCCTGTCGCCCGAGCAGCCTGGTGATATGTTTCTGCAGGGCAGATCGGACCGTGCCAAAGCCGAACGGCACGCCAAGATCTCGCAATACAGGATACATCACACGGATGGAGTGGGTGATTCCGAGCCCCTCCAGATCCGGGCGTACCCCGTACAATCCGAGTTCAGCCACGAGCAGATCGGTCTCGCCAACTTTTATGAAGCGGCGCAGTGCGGCGATGTGAATCGCAATGCCACGATCATCGTAGCCGATTGCCCGAATCTCGGGCCTTGCGCCGGCCCAGCTTCGATGACCTTCAAACGGCTTTGCATTGAACTCCCCGGTCGGACCATAGGTCTTCCGGAAGAAGTCGGATAATTCAATATGGTCAGCAAGTTCAAGGTCATTCTCCCAGCACAACCTCCAACGGACTGGAGGGCGCGCCGAAACACCTCGTGTGGATTCGGGCGCGATCATGTTCATAGGGCGTCATTCCTGTTCGCTATCTGGCTGCTGACGCAGGCCAGCAGTTCGCTACCTTCGAAAGGCTTGCTCATGAACTGGAGTCCAGGGCCTCGCCTGACATCGTGTTCGGAGTGGCCTGTGAGCAGAATAGTGGGACTCGCGCCTCCGGATGCAACCAGATGATCGAAGAGCTCGAGGCCACTCATCGCGCTCGAGTGCATGTCCGCGCTCAAGCACGACGTGATCGAACGGCGGTCTGATTTCGAGAACCCCTCTGCGCTCGCGAATGGTTCAGGCACGTAACCTGCGGAAAACACCATATCCGTCAGAGCTTCACGCACTGACTGATCTGCATTCCTAATCGCGACCACATCGCGCGTGTGCGCAACTTTCATCAGATTCGCCAAGGACGCCTTCGCTTGCATGTTCCGCACGATTTCACCGCCGCAAGGACGCAACCCATTCGGATGCGACCAAGGCACATTTGGCACCCGCAACCGGAGGGGTGCGACCGGACGGCAATCTACGGCGTGGTTGAGGGTTCGCTCAATTCTACGGCGGTACACGGTGGATATAGAATGGGTTGGCGAAGCCATACGATGGTTTGCTCGTCGTATACGCCCACGCAACTTTGCGGATTCCGATCGTGCTAGCTCACCGGAATATGGCTTGCGCAACACGCGCGAAACTGCGACCGCACGATCGAGACGTCTTGATTGATACCTAGCGCTGGGCTGAGACGCGCAACGATTTGTAACCATTATGATGGATCTGACATCTCGCTAAACTATCGTTTGCTATCCTCATTCGGTACAAACGGTAAAATCGATTGTATCGATAGAACACATTCACAGCGTGGATCGCTCAGGATTATGCGTTTCAAGGGCCTTGATCTGAATCTCCTCGTCGCGTTCGACGCCCTGGTGACGCAAGGCAATCTCACTACGGCGGCAAGAAGCATCAACCTCAGTCAACCTGCGATGAGTGCCGCCGTCGCGCGGCTTCGCACTTACTTTCGCGATGAGCTATTCACCATGAAAGGACGGAAGCTTGTCCCAACGCCGCGGGCTGAAGCGCTCGCAGCCCCGGTTCGCGAGGCTCTCGCTCACATTCAGCTCTCAATTATTTCTCCAGACGGCTTCGATCCGTCTCAATCGAATCGGCGATTTAGGATCATCCTGTCCGACTTCATGACTGTCGTGTTTCTTCGAGGGGTCGTGGACCGAGTCGCGCGGGAAGCGCCAACAATCAGTTTCGAGTTGCTGCCGCCCGCAGAGGAACCTGATGAGCTTCTCCGGCGCGGTGAAGTCGATTTTCTCATGTATCCGCAGATGTTCATGTCGAGCGCGCATCCGAAGGCGGCTCTGTTCGAGGACACTTTCGTCTGCGTGGGGTGCCCCATGAACAAGCAGCTAGCATCGCGTCTCACGTTCGAGAAATACATCTCGATCGGGCACGTGGAAGCCCAGTTCGGGCGCTCCCTGAGGCCCTCCTTCCACGAATGGCTCTTGCTCGAGCATGGTTTCAAGATACGCACCGAGGTCGCGGTGCAAGGTTTTGGCATGATTCCGCCTATGTTATTGGGCACCAACCGTATAGCGAGCATGCCCTCAAGATTGGTCAGCCATTTCGCACAGACGATGCCGCTGCGGGTTATCGAACCTCCCCTGCGACTTCTCACATTCACAGAGGCCGTCCAATGGCCCGCCATTCATAATACTGATCCTGCAAGCATGTGGTTGCGCAACATATTCTTTCAGCAGGCATCCACGATGGTCTCTCCGTCCGAGATCAGCCAATGTCACGGGCCGTCCTAGGACTGTTCGGGCCGGTTGCGGCCTGCTCCCGCTAACCGGACTTACGCCAGGCCCGAAGCCCCCGGTCCTCTGATTGACGTTTGGCATAGTGAAAAAAAGCGCGCTTAAGCGTAGTTTGGTCGGGTGGCAGCCGATTGACTCGCGGTGCCGTGACGATCCTGCGCATCACACAGCTTGCTTGGCGGCTAAGGACTTTCCGCTGATTCGGACGGGACCGCATCACAGGTGCATGCGCCAGCTTCAGAGTACGCAAAAATTATGTGGCGTGTCCGGCGAACAATGTTCGCCCTCAGCACCAAACTCGCTTGAATCGCACGCCGCGTCAGGTTCAAGGTCAGCACCTGCGATCGAAGTTGCAGGCTTCACCTGGTAGCGAACCCGCATCGCTGTTTGCCTGAACTGGTGGATCTCATTGCCTTCAACAGCGATGGAGCTAGTCCCGAAGCGCGCCACTAGATACAAATGGCTGATGACCGGCAGAGGCGCTTCCTGCTCGTTCAGGTCGAATCAACATGAAAGCTGAACGCAAACGCCGCCCACGATCGGCCCCCCCCAAAGCCAACCGTCAGCTCGCGCAAACCCGCATGGGCAGGGAAGACTGCGTGTCTTTGCACAATGTCACAATGGAAATTCGGAACACTTCCTCTCTCGACGGCGCTTATCTTCCTCTCGATGCGCGCGATGCCGCGTGATCGAGTGCAACTGCAAGCTTGCAGACCGCAGGATCAACCCGGATCAAGTGACATCAGCTGGCGGCACTTATCCGGCTGCGCGCGTGTTGCGGTGAGGAGTGTTCATGATGAGAGGACCGCAACTGTGCCAAGGTGCGGCCGCGTAAGCGCTCGCCGCTCCCACTCGCCAAGCCTGCTCCTCCTCCAGCTTTCGATCATTTCGGCCGACATGTTCACCCGAGCCAAATCGGATCATCGGCGCGGGGTCCTTCTTTCCGACGTCGCAACAATCGTGTTTTTCGAAAGATCGCGGCGTGACTCACACCGCGCCACCGCCGTCCATCTCGAGCTGCTGCCTCGCACCGCTATCCCCGAAGGGCTCCTTTGCTGCGGCAAGATGATTTGCCTATCTTACTCGAAGCATATATGTCCAGCGCGCTTGCCAAAGCGATACTGTTAGAGGCTGGAATTGAGTGAGTGAGCGGCCGGACGAGCAAGCCAATACCGCGACAGCTCGCCGTCGAGCCTTGTGTTCGATGGGATTCTTACGGCGAATCCGCCAGACACTGCCCCCCCGATCTGGGGAGTCGCTTTGACTTGAGCACGGTCTTAAGACGCGCATTAAACTCCTCCACCAAGCTACAGCATCTCTGCCGTATAGCGAGGCTACCAAAGGCTTGCCAAGTGATTCTGCAAAGGCAGTGTCGCTAGGAATCCTTGCACTTCGGGTGGATTACATCTGCCGAGGGCCGTCCGATGTACTGCGCTCCGCGACACCGAGCCGGCGCAAGCCTAAACACGCAAGTTATTGCTGTATTAGTTATGCCAAGGCTTTCCCCGGGCGTGAGCGCGTGGCGCCTGGGGCGGCCGTAGACGCGTTTGAGTGCCGCCACATGCAACGGATATGGCACGATCATTCGAAGACCCGGTCCTTAATTGCGAGCAACGTTTTGCCAGACGCTTGAGGTGAACCTGCGTTGAGATGAAGCCTTCACGAATGGTCTTGAGCTCGCCTTCCGTCATACTCCCGACGTTCACGGCGGCGGACCTGCGCAGTTGAAGAGCAGCCATCATCTTCCGGCACTCAAAACCTGGGCAGCGATCACGCCAGCAACGCCTTTGATCCCACAGTGCCACAACGGGGCTAGCGGACGATCGAAAAAGCTGATAGGCGCCAAGCCCGCCGCCGCGCCACGACTGCTGGTGCGATTGATCCGCGATGATCAACCCAATCAACCGCGCCGCGCGCCTAGGTGATAGACGTCACGGCAAGGATTGCGACTGAAAGAGAGCCATCCGATGAGATCAGTGCTATGTCTAGGTTCGCCGTTTCGGGAGGCCGTGTCTCAGCGGGCTGTCACGCACATGCTTTCGCTTTCCTGATGATCAGGCCGCAGAATAGCCACCGCTGCTGCAGGATCGAGGAGGCATTGCACACTTTGGATTAGCGCACTGTCGGGCAGAGGAAGCAAACGCCCTGTTGCACAACGGCATCACGTGGACGCACCTGTCACATTCTTTCACGCACGTCGCCGCTCCGTCTCCTTTTTGCCCCACCACAGCCAAACGGCTTCGTCACGTGCGGCGCGAGTGCAATCACCAAAGGAGGTTTCTGTTGGAAAAGCCGAGCGGAGTCTACGATCCCGATGATCTCGCGAGCTTGGGAAGGCTGTTCGATCAAGCGATCGCGTCTTTACCGTCATGCATGCGAACTAGCGAGAATCGCGTGGCGATCGCCAGACTGGTGATGCAACGCGCAGCGCGGGACGAATTGGCGTCGCTCGCGTACTTGATGCTTGCACTTGTCTCGGCCGCTTGAGCACCGGCATGCACTCTAACCTTCTGGGGCCTGCAGCAAGAGACGCATCATCTAGATCATTGAAATAACTTGATTCTCACGTGACGTCAGGTTGTAGGCTTGCAAATTGAGGATCATGACAAACGCGATACCACGACGGCGCCGATGGCGTATTGGAGAACTTGCAGAGGCGACCGGTGTAACCGTACGCACTCTGCATCATTACGAACATACCGGGTTATTGACGGTGTCGGAACGTACCTGTGGCGGTCACCGCATGTACGATCGGGAAAGCCTACAACGCGTCTCCCAGATTCGTGCTCTACGTGAGCTCGGCTTCTCGCTTCCTGAGATCCGCAAGGCGATCGAGGGGCGGACATCTCTCACGGACCTGTTGCGAAACCATCTGGAGCGGATTGAGCTTCAAGTCGCGCGCGCGACATTATTACGGGATCGATTGCGCACTATGACGACGCAAGGTGAGACAGAAGTCAGTGTCGACGGGCTGCCGGCCACGCTAGATGCCATGTCGCGGATTGAGGAGCGTAGTACCCCCTCTGCCATCTGCACGTGCGCCTCTAACGCTAGCCGCGAAGATCGGTGGCGAAAGATTCGGGACGAGCTACGAAGCTGCATGGACCAGGGTGAGCCTCCGTGCTGCGAGCGGGCAAATGCAATCGCGCGTCAGGCCCGTTCGCTGCTGACTGAGATCGCAGGGGTTGATTCGACGGTCTCGATGATACTTAAGGTGCTGACGCGATTGACCGAACCACACAATCTCGCCGGCTGGGATGCGAGCCTCATGCGATACCTCGATCTCGCCCTCGCCGCGCTGGAGGACCAGCTGGGAAAGACTTGAGCGCACCCGTTGCGACGCCCTATTACTGAAATGTCTCTAGACCGGATGAGGTGATGGTGATCCTGTCTGACCGCGGATGGTTTGTCCCTAGCAGTCGCCTCGGACTCTGCGTTGTCGGTTGGGTCTTTCGCTCTTTCGCTCTGTCGATCTTGGCAATCAACCCCAACGAGCACGCTTCGAAGTACTTGATTCGTACGTAGCGTCACATTGTACCTTCTAAAGCATCGACGCAGCGACGGGGCGACAGACAGAGCGCCGGTTAAACCGAGGGAGACTCCTTTGATCGGCATTAGTTTCGGAAGTTCTCGGTGAGAGTTCTCGACGAGAACAAGTCGATGGATGGTCGTACGCCCCTTCCAAGCGCCTGCTCGGCACACGCCTGTCGAGCACGGGAGACTGGCGAATCTACCGGGTATCAGCAGAATGTTCGATATTGGTCCTGTCAGCCCCTAGACGACCGCTTCTCCTGACCAGTGTCGGAACGTCTGCTCGTCCGTGCCCGCCCGAAGCTTATGGCCCAACCTGGCAACAACCTGAGCCTATTCGTACGCAACCTGAGTTCGCTCCAAACATCATTGCGCCAGATTGTTGGCCGCCGCGTCACACCAGAATGGCGAAGCAGACCAAGTCGTCTCGCGAGACACCGGGAGTCATATATGACGATCCTTCGCATTCACAGGCTTGCAGCTGCTGCGCTCCTTTCCGTGGCCCTGAGCTCGAGCGCCAGGGCAAAAGATGTTTACATTGCCATAGCGGGTCCGATGACGGGAAGCACTGCGGCGCTCGGCGCGCAGATACGCGATGGAGCGGCCGCAGCTGTGGATTCGATAAATGCTTCGGGTCTGCTGCCTGACACGAGGCTCATATTGAGAATCGCCGACGACGCATGCGATCCCAAGCAGGCTGTCGCTGTTGCCAATCGCCTGACAACTGACGGAATCAAGCTCGTCGTTGGTCACTTCTGTTCATCTTCGTCGATTCCGGCTTCAGACATATACGCCGAAGCCGAGGTAATTCAGATTTCACCTGGGTCCACCAATCCCCGTCTGACAGAGCGTGGCCTAACGACCCTGTTTCGGATTTGCGGCCGCGATGACCAGCAAGGCAGAGTTGCCGCCGAATACATCGCGCGGCATCACCAAGGTGCAAAGCTCGCAGTCCTCGACGACAAGAGCACAGCAGGCAGGGGTATCGCCGATATCGTTGAATCGCGCCTTCGTGCAGCCGGCGAGCATCCCGTTCGACAAAGCTATGTTGCAGGCGAGAAGGATTATACCGCTCTCGTTTCGCGACTGAAGCGAGAGGGAATCCAGCTCGTCTATATCGGCGGCTATTACAACGAGATCGGCCTGATCGTGCGTCAAGCCGCGGAGGCGGGCGCACGTCTGACCGTGATCGCCAACGATCCGCTGATGACAACCGACTTTTGGGCCATTGCCGGCGAGGCCGCGAACGGCACGCTCTTTACCTTTATGCCGGACCCGACGAAGAATGCTGCAGGCGCAGCTGCTGTCGCCAAGCTCAAGGGTTCGAGCCTAACCGCCGCAGGTTACACGCTCTACGCTTATGCCGCGGTCCAAGCATGGGCCGACTTCGTCAAACGGGCCGGCACCTTCGATGCTATGCGGGTTGCTGTGGCCCTCCGCTCCGAGTCAATCGACACGGCTATTGGCACTGTTAGATTCGACTCCAGGGGAGACAATGCCGCTCCTGACTTCATCGTTTACCGCTGGCGCGACAATACCGTCGAAGCGGTCGAGCAGAACTGACCGCCCGTGCCAACACCGTACGAAGCGTTCGAATGATGAACCATCCTCGATATATCGATTACGCGCTGCTCACGTGCCTCGCAATCGCCGCAGTCGCAGCATTTCTCACCCTCGCAGCAATGCTATCACAGCTATCGTGCGCGCCCGCAGGGCCGCCCGAAGAGTACGTTCCCATTCGTCTGGTGCCACTGCAGTGAGCATCACATCCACATTCGTAAGGCCGACGAAGACCGGTGTCTTTTTCCAGCCAGTGAACTTGATGCCCGCCTCGCTCTCGGGAGAGAGCTGTCAGGACCTCTTTAGAACGAACGTACGTCGTGAAACGATGTCAGTCACGCGCAGTCCGTCTGCGGATTGCGCGAGTTCGAGCCAATCGTTAGCTGCGCTGTTCGGTCGAGGGACGTGGCCTTCCATCCCTTTCCTGGAAGCAGGTATTGGCTCGGAAAACGCCGTGCGACGCCTGATCCGTGCTGATCGCTTTCGGACCTTGAGACGGAGTCTGATCCGGTACGGCCCTTAGAGCCAGGTCCGCCTCCCAACACTCACATTCACGCGGGCCTCGCGCTTCTCGGGTCCGAACAAAGCGCACGCACCCACGTAGGCTCGCCGAACGCCCTCAACTACTCTCGTCGACAAAAAGGGAGACACCACTTTGGATGCAAAGTTGCAGACTATGCTTTCCGCGCTCTCGCCGGTGGCTCGGGAATTGAATGCTCTACCGTCCGGGCGGCCCACCACCGACAACAATTGCGTGAAACTAAACACGAACGAGAACCCCTTTCCTTTGCCAGGCGTCGTGATGCGTAGCGCAATTGCAGCTCTCGAGCTGCAATACCGCTATCCAGAAGACGACAATGTCAGCTTGAGGCAAGCGGCCGCAGCTGCGTATGGCATAGCAACTGATCGCGTGATCGCTGGCAATGGATCGTCTGAACTCCTCAGCCTGATTTACAGAGCCTTTCTTGCCCCGGGCGACCACGTTGCAATGATGTCGCCGGGTTTTTCATTCAATCGCAAGCTTGCCATGTTGCAAGGGGCCCGCTTCATTGAAATTCCCTGGTCTGAACCGGACTGCTTGCCGATGGACGAGCTGCTTTTCGGTGCGGCTAAACAGGCCAAGTTCATTCTGCTGGCCAATCCGAACAATCCGACCGGAACGTTTATTCCGCTCGCTGAGATCGAACGCCTCGTTGCACGATCTGACCGATTGATCGTACTGGACGAAGCTTACGTCGATTTCGCACCTGAGGACGGCCTACGCCTCGTTGAGCGCCATTCGAATCTTCTGGTGCTGCGCACATTTTCCAAGAGTTATTCGGCCGCTGGCATTCGCGTCGGCTTCGGTTTCGGCCATCACGAGCTGATCGGGCGGCTTCGCAACATGCAGAACGTTTTCAACATGAATGTGGTCGCTCACGCCGTGGGGATGAGCGTCCTTGCGCATCGCGACGCCTATGAGGAGAACCATCGCCACGTCAGGCTTGAGCGCCAGCGCGTAGCCGCCGCCCTCTCTGAATTTGGGTTCTCTGTAACGCCTTCCCACGCGAACTTCCTCCTCGCCCGTGTGCCGGTAGGCCAGGGTGGCAGATGGTGGCAGGCGGCGTTGCAAGACCAGAGAGTCCTTGTTGCCTTCTTTCCGGATGCCGGCCTGGAAGAGTGCATTCGGGTTAGCATCGGTACAAAGCGTCAGATGGATGCGTTTCTTGCGGCCGTCGGCAGCGTTCTTAGGAAAGTGGGATGTCGTGGCTAGGGGTCCCTTCCACTCATCTCACAGATCTCCGTCGTAATCGATCCGGACCCACACATGATGCAGCTCCGCGACAGAGCCCTCGGTCAGTTGTTCTCCAGTCGCCGCATTACGAACTTTGTGAACGGCTTCGCAATAATACAGCGCATTGCCAGCGAGCGCCTCTTGCACTCCCGAAACCCGGCGGACTCCGGTCCTCTCTATATAGGAGATAACTGAGTGAGAAACGTTGTTCCCTCAAATCTGACCTGCGGCATCTTTGATCATCTTGACGACGACGGCCGCAATATCACCCGGCAATACGCTGACCGCCTTATCCTAGCGGAGGCCTACGACCGGCTCGGTTTCTATGCCTATCATCTGGCGGAGCATCATTGCACTCCGCATGGACTGGGTCCGTCGCCGAATTTGTTTCTGTCAAGCGTCATACAACGCACACGGCGACTTCGCGTCGGTCCTTTGGTCATGCTGCTCAATCTCTATCACCCGCTGCGTGCATTCGAGGAGATCTGCATGTTGGATCACCTGAGCGGCGGCAGGGTTGAGGTCGGCCTTGGTCGCGGCTCTCTGCCGATCGAACTGAGCTATTTTGGTGTTGGAGCCGATGTCGCCTCGAGCCGTTACGAGGAAGCTTCTCGAATCTTCTTTGGGGCGATGAATGGCGGCCCGCTCACATACGAAGGGCAGCATTTTGCGCTGAGTGACGTCCCTTTGACGCTTTTACCTCACCAGCATCCTTGTCCCCCGACGTGGATTGCAACAAATCGGCCAGATTCAGCCCGCTGGGCTGCGGCAATTGGCGCCAATCTTGCGTGCATGGGCCCCTCTTCTGCCGTTCGAAAGATAACCGATGTCTATCGCGCTAATCGAGAGGCAAAGCCTGTTGCCAGCGGCGCAGCATCATTCCTCGCATTGCTCCGCATGGTCGTAATTGCCAGCTCTGAAGCCGTCGCCCGCTCCCTCGCGGCGCCAGCCTACGAAACATGGCTCAAGAGCTTTAAGTTCCTGTACGAGCTCAATGACATCCCGCCTCCGTCCAACCTGCCCCTGACATTGGATGCCGCAATTGAGAGTGAACTGTGCGTTGTCGGCACGCGCGCTTCGGTGCGCCAAACTCTTCTCGATCACGTCGAAGAGGCAGGCATCAACTATCTCCTTTGCCAGCTCGCCTTCGGATCTCTGTCACTGGATGCCTGCCTCAACACCGCAAATGCCATTCACTCCGAGCTCATAGCGGCAGATCGCTGACGGTGACCCAACAGCGGTTTCAACAACTGCGCCCTTGACCCGGCAATAAATGGCGACAGCGAGGCCAATGAGTACGGCAGCCGAATGCATCGATCAGGCTACTCTTATCGTTCAAATGGCCATTACGCGCATGCGATCCGTTCGACTACATTACCAAACAGGGCGCTTAACGGCAGTAAATGCCCTGACTCTAATTTTGCGTGCGTTGGTATCGACCGAACAGTGGCCGGCATGGACAGGTGAGTTGGCTCACGCTGATCCCGCTTTGGCGCGCCAGTTCGTCGATCGCATTTCACACAAATTCAAGGTGTGCCCTATCGCCCGGTCGGGCCTGTCGTGACGCAGTGCCGGCGGCGCTCCGACCGGACGGAGGAGATCGCGCGTAAGCTCGAGATCGTGCTGGCGGAGCTGGCTTCGCTGCGCATTCTGCTGGCTGCGCACGGCATTAGCACCCCGCCACCTCTCGATGATGACTACCTCACTGTTCAGCGGTTCGCGGCGACGAATCACATAAGTCCCGAAGCCGTGCTCTCTCGGATCCGCCGCGGCAAGTTGCGTGCGGAGAAACGCGGTGGTCGCTGGTGGGTGACGGTTTGCACAGCATAGCCGTGCAGTGACGAGGACAGTAAGAGAGAATGGATCAACATACGGAAGCGGCACATGGAAATGATCTGTGCGTTCACGTTGGTATCTCCTCTGGGCTCGACGCGATAGCCAATGGAAAATCAAGAGATTTATCGAGGTGAACGTGGCGCACGACCAACACACCGACGT
Organism: Bradyrhizobium sp. MI1.3; assembly: GCF_055811695.1. Classification (NCBI taxonomy): domain Bacteria; kingdom Pseudomonadati; phylum Pseudomonadota; class Alphaproteobacteria; order Hyphomicrobiales; family Nitrobacteraceae; genus Bradyrhizobium; species Bradyrhizobium sp. MI1.3. The sequence continues at coordinate 143,430 of NZ_JBVVPQ010000014.1, forward strand.
AAGACCGCGAGGCTCGATCTCGATGCCCTACGCAATCACAAAACGCGTCGGCGCCCCGAGCACTTGCACATCGGATGACCATCTTTACGTGACCGGGATCACTCAGTCGATTCGGTCTTGTCAACAGAGCGATCCGAGTGAACAAAGGAAAGAGCACGGACGCGTGCCACCAAACGTTCCACCCCGGCTGCAGCAAGTCCTGTAGCAAATGGAACGCGGCGCACACGCTCCATCTCGGTTTTGAACGTGAGCCACCGCACGCTTATGGCCCGGAGCATAGGAAGAGAGATGCTTTGCTCGCAAGTCGCACAGTTGCGAGTTTCCCTGATCATAACTCGAACGTCCGTCTCACACCCGTAGCAGCGGCAAATGTATCCAGGTCATTTCGCCTATTCGGGCCTCGGCTCGCGCACCGGTGTCAAACGGAACAAATCTGATTTCGCTGGGATGCGCGCCAGAACCTGGCTGCAGAAGGAGATAGCCGATGATGTCACCAAGACTGATGTCAGTCCTCGGGTCGATGGTAGCGGTCGAGCGTATGTTTTGGAAACTTAGAGAATTGATCGACGGCGACAGCTCGATCCCACCTGATGTTCGAGAGACGCTTCACATAATGTTAGACGCAAAGCTTCTTGCCGCGAAGGATAAGATCGTGGGCGACGCGCGCGCTGCAATTGGTGCAACTCCTGATTTGCCGCAGGCGGTCCGCGACCGCGCATACAGATCGCTCGACTCTGCAATGAAAATGTTCATGTCCAGCGAACCGCACCGCACTCAGCATGCTCGTAGCTAAGTCGGTATCTCCAGCGCTCATCCCAAGATGCATTGACGCATGCTCCGCTCCATCGAGCGCTTGCCGCGAAAGGGCTAGGTTAACTCACTCAAACCGGCGACCAGAAGACATCGCCTCCATTTTTCGAGATCGCCAAGCGCTGCATGTAAGGCAGCGTCTTTCTCATCACAGATTGTTCCATCAGTAGGCAAGCCTGGAAAGATGGGTACGCCACCTTCTCCGGCACCATCGCTCGTAATTCCGGCCCTCGGTCTCAGAGGATGAGTGCGGTCCCCTTGCACCTCAATGCGGCCGGCTGGCAGCCTGCCGACCCGGCAACAGCGCTTGACGACAGTTGCGCCAGCGCGTGGGACGATGCCGTCGAGACAAGTGCACCACTCTGACCAGACCACATCGATCGCCATCACGAGTTTCCTTTCCTGCAACGATTACCGCGTGTGGACTGCTCCGCAACTGATCTGCAGAGCTGTGTCAGGCTAAGAGAAGAGAGATCCAGAACGCTCCCCCGACGTCGCTTTGATCTCGCATCAGGATCAACGTTGCGCTGACCGTGACAAATAGTTCCTTGCCCAGTTCGATTTGCTGAACTCGCCTACCTAAACTGAGAGGTTTCGAAGGTGTGGCTTCCTGCCTAGAACTCGCCCTGCGATGGTTAGTACAGCGGATGCATCATGAAGCCTTACGAGCGCCTCGCCGAAGTACTCGGAAATAGCGCGTGTTTTGATGATGAGGCATGTGAGGTGTGGGCACAGTGCCTCTCACCCACCGAGCGGCTGGCGTATATTCGCAAGCATCGCTCTCACTTCCGGTTCACAGATTACGATGAAGTGATAGCTGTTGTACGCGGTCGTCGCTTCACCGGTTGCTCATCGCAGCTCCTTAGATGGCGCCACAGGATACGCGCAAGGACGTTGCAAAGCGCTTTGCTCTTCTCGGTTGCGGTTTGGCTGGGGGTCATCTGGCTTGCGGTGCGCTTCATCCGCTGAGATCAGCAGCCGGGTTTTCGTCCACACCTGAGCGCCACTGTGTTCGCACGCGACTGAGCATGCAACGTCGTTGGAGATGATCTGAAAAGCGGCAACCTGACCCAGCGTTCGGTTCGAACATTCCTTTAGGCGCTAAGGTTGGGATGCAGTTACAGCAGTTCTCGCCGACATTGTTAAGACGCACGAGGCTGGGGGCGCCAAGACAAGAGAGTCGTGGCGTTTGGCGCGGCGGCGCCGGCATTCGGTGCAGATCTGACTGGACTGCCAGTCCAAGCTCTCTACACCAAAGCTCCGGGGCCTGTCGCGGCTGCAATCTACGACTGGAGCGGCTACAACGTTGGTATGAACGGCGGCTTGGCCTCAAGCTCGAGTTGCTGGGATTCCGATGGCGGCAAGCCTGAGGGCTGTCATGATGCGACCGGCGGAAGCGTGGGTGGCCAGATCGGCTATCGATGGCAGATGGGCCAGATCGTGCTTGGTCTTGAAGGCCAGGGGAACTGGGCTGATTTGACCGGATGGAATCCCAGCGCTGCTTTTTTGGATATCAACTAGACCAAGATTGATGCGTTCGGCCTGGTAAAGGGGCAGATCGGTTATGGCTTCGACAACGTACTGCTTTAGGCCAAAGCGGCGCCGCGGTGACGAGCAACACGTTTCGAATCATCTGGACTACGGGCGAGCTGGGTGGAGAAAGCAAACACGTTCTTTGGGGCGGCGCGTTGGCAGCCGGTATCGAGTACGGCTTCGCACCGAATTGGTCGGTTCGGTCCGAGTACGCACACCTGTTCATGCGGCCTGCCATGGTCAGCTTCACCGAGCCCGCTGGTGGGATCGACCGCGTCCGCCAAGATTTGGATCTTCTGACTGCACGGCTCAATTACAAGTTCGGCCGTCCGATTCTTCTCAAATATTGATCTACCGTTCAATCGGCGGATCGAAAGCCCGGCCCATGGCCTGAGCTTTTTTTGACCTGTTGGCCTAGTGTACAGGAGGCACACAGCATTCCGGGAGACCGCGCTTGCTGAGAAAGCCGTTCCCCTGCGCTAGTCATCGCAATCTCCGCCCCCCTCACTTACGCGAGGGTGACGAACCCGGCAGATGAGGCCCGTACCTTCCGGAGCTGCTGTTCGATTTGGCAACGTGGCGCTGAGCGGGCCTCTTTTGCTCTGGGGTCCGCTCGACCTCAGGTTCACAGGGACTAACCCGTAAAGAGCGCGTCCGCAGAATAGGGGAATCGTGCGCTTAATTAAGTTTCCGGCGCGATTGGGCAGCCAGATTGACGGGCAAGAGGAACATCCCGCGTGCATGTCTTGACAGTTGCATGCGCGCCCATCCTTGAGCGGGCAGCAGCACGGGCTCGAGGGTCGGGCTACGCGCCAATGATGACGCTTGCGCTGAGGATCACTTCACTTCGGGGAGATTGGTGGGCCAGCTGATATCTATTTCGCCCTCCGTGGACTACGCACTGGCGGTCCGCATGGGGCAGCACTACGAAAACGTAGTCGTGAGGGCTGAGATCACTGAGTGCAGGTGGCGCCGCAAACGCTCTGCGCTGAGTGTAATAATATGCCTCTTTGAGCGGGGCCCAGGCGCGGGATAGCTGCTCGAACGCGGTGCCGGGAGCGGTTTCGGAATAAGGTATCGCCAGGAGCTTTCCCCCGGGAGTTATAGGGCCAGGCTCGCCCGGAGCGGTCGCTGCGATTTGCGACAGAGTTGGCTTTGGCGCTTTTAACTTGCTTCCGCCGAACAGATCCGTGCGATATGGCACACCTTCGACGGCGAGCGTACGCGCCAACATGAACGCGCTCGGCTTTACCGGGAGTTGCACCGCGACTAACGGGCAAGACCCCCGAGTCAGTCGATGAAAAATCGAATATCGCGTCTCCGGCTCCGTTGCCGCTCGCCGCCCCTGCATGTCAACGACTGGTAGCTGCCGCAGCCCTGCCTCACCCTGCGGCGGCCTGGGCTCGTGATCCATGGTTTGCAGAACCTGACGCACGTCGAAGACGGATGCAGGATGTTGAGCCCGGATCCTCGCCGCATCATGCGTCATGAATGAGTCCAGCGCATCAATGGTCCGTTCAGCCACGCGATGCGGTCGGGCGATTAGCGGGCACGCTGACAACCGGTCCCGCGTTCTGCCCGAGCAGGATCGCTGGATGGGCGTAACGAAGCCATCGACCGAATCGTCTGCCCCCTAAATCAACAGCGCACACACGGCACTTTTCGCTCTCGGCGCGCTCGGACAGCGCACCTCGCGGCCCCCCTTTCCTCTTCTCAGAACTGATAGTAGAACTCCGTTCCCGTTTGAGCTATTCCTTCCAGGTCGATGAATACTTGCCGCCCAACCACGGCCACAGCCGATTGGCGGCCAATAGCCGAACTTTGAAGTCGCTGATGCTGGTTTCGAGTGCTGCGATGTGAGTAGCAAGACAAGTCGACAGTCGCTTGAGCCGGAGCACCTCCGCTATGGGTTGTTCCACATGAATGTGAGCTGTCACCCAGCGAAGGGGCATGGTGATTCAGGTCCTCGATACCCGTTCAAGTGACTGCGCTCCGCCCATTGTTTTTGTCGGCAAAAATCGGGCTGGTAACTGGATTGCCCGCGAAAAACGGGGCGCGTTTGGCGGGCTTTTTATCAACCGCGCCGAAGCTCTGAAATACGCTCTCTTCAAGAACGGACGCCAACCAGAGAACATCATCGAAGTGGCGCGTGAGATCGAGCTCGATATTCCCAGCCCGTGAACTGCAGAACACGAAGGATTGACCGCCCTTCTGCATCCGCTGACCCGTCGGAGCCGGGCACTCGCTAATCGATGTTATTGAATGTGCGCACTTCAACCTTCAATTAGGCAGCCCACAGGCTTCCCGCTGCAGGTTCTATCGTCGGCAATCATCGGCCAATCGTGCTTCCGCTCGATGAGCGCTACATCGTTAAAATCCTGAACATCAGCCGTCCTGATTCGACTGCGACGACCCAAGATGAGAGAAGGACGCACCATCGACTGCTCCATCTGGCACACATTTCATTACGCAAGCATAGCGCACAAGTTAAAGAACTAGTCAGTTTCATCTGCATCGGGCTATCTTGAGGTGGGATGCGTTCGCGGGCGTAGCGCCATCTCGTTCGCAGCGATACTCAGAAACACTCAGATTCGCGGCGTCCGCCGCAAACATATTCAGCTTATGATTTGAGCCGCTAGATCATCGCAATCTTCGCATTGGTGGTCCGCGAAAAGGTAGTTCATTAAGCTAGCTGCGGGCGCGTAATTCGCTGCGCATTTCGCCGGAGCAACCCACAGTCGCACCTTACATTTCGACAGATCTGCGTCAGCGGGAACGGAAGCGCGGCCGTTACTTTAAATAAGACGCAGACGCCGTGCCTTGACGACGCACTGCGTACGGCTGGTCGTTTCCAGCTTTCGCATTGCATTTTTGACATGAAAGTTGACGGTGTTCTCGCTTACTTTCAGGATGACTCCGATGGCCCAGGATGACTTCCCCTCCTCGACCCATAGCAAGCACTGTTTTTCCCGTTCCGACAGCGCAACCTCTTGCACATCCGCCATGAGTTTCTCCTGAAGCCGAGAGGACGTGGATCGAGATCAGCAAATGCCATACCAGTCGGTGGCACCGCAAACTCTCGCGGCAGCGACAAGATCTTGGGAGATTGCCGGTTCACTTCTCCGGAGACTGCAATCCAACTGCAGCCCTATGGACGGGATTGCGACATATGTCGAAAACGCAACTGCAGTATTTGAGACAACCGTAGCAGGTCGATATTTGCTGAACATCTGCGTGAGCTAGATATCACCCTTTGGTCAAGCGTTCCTCCCGCAAAGGGTGAATGCTCTGTGAAGGCCGTAGCACCCGGCTCGCGAGCCGAGATCCTTCATTTGCACTAAAGCTTTCCTTCCAACGTGTCGGCTCCGATCCACCCACCACAACAGCCCCGCGTTCGGCGCCACCCTACGGCGATAAAGCAAGCTTTCACGTCCAATCAACTACCAACGCTGGTCATTGATCGGCATCACAACAAAACGGTATGAGCAGTGGGGCTTGCGCCAAGCGAAGCGCGGCCTCCAGGACTTCTGTATGAAGTATCAACCACAATCCGCCCGGCCCAACGCAGGTCATCAATGCACTCGGCCGTCGCCTGTCGAGATGCTTCGTGCCCAGGTCTGCTCGAATGGCGAGCTCTCGTTTCTGCTGGATGCGCATGACGGCCTGGCCGCCACAATCGCTCAGCGGTCAGGATCTGGTTTGTCGATTGCTAGCTCGCTCGGCTATCGCGATGCCAATGAAGCTTCATCGACCCAGCTCGTCGAGAGCGTCGAACGAATAGTGGATTCGACCGAGCTACCTGTGGCTCGTGGACGGCGACGGGGGGTTCGGTAATTTCAACAATGAGCGCCTCTTGGCACGCAAACTCCGTCAGGGTGGCGCGGCCGGTGGCTCGCTCGAGGACAGCTGCTTTGCAGCTCACGCATCGCGTTTTGCCATTGTGCTAAGTACAAATTTTCATCGAGTGCTTGGGCGTGCTAGGAACGAGGCCGTGAAGCATTGACGCGCGGTCCCGCTGCGCGCGAGGCGCGTCCACGCGCTGGAAAATTGACAGAACAGGAAAGACGCTCGAATGGCGCCTGGAGAAGACCATAGACCGAATCGTCTGCAGTATCCGTACTGAACTTGTAACACCGTCGAAGAATGGGATATCCAGTTGGGACTCCGAATAGTTCTTCGAACTGACCGGTGGCGGGAGCGGCATCAATGATAAGATCAGTATTTGTCACAAGAATGCTGTGACGGCGCAGCGCTTGAGCGACAAATTGCTCAGCAAACTCGTCTACGATCTCACCGTCCACATCTGTAGACAGATAGGTCGAGTCATACAAGAACGGCATATCGTCGATAAATATCGTCTTGCGGACGCACAGCATCGCTTCCCTCGGCGGGCGGAAGGTAAGCATAACCGGGTCTGAAATCCTCTCTCGTGTGATGGAAAGCAATTTCATGGTCGTCCCTCAAAGGAGGGAGCCGTAAATCTAGCGTGCGCAGAATTCTCGCCTGCTTCTTGACCTTGTGCCCTTCTCCGCAACAGAGATGGGTCACGCCAGCAGCTTGGAGGTCGCGAAGCGCCCGTTTAATCGTGATGAGGCTGACTCCGAATTCCTCTCCAAGCATAGCAGTGGACGGAATTGGAGCATCCGGCTGATAAGTCTCATTGGAGATGCGCTTCATAATCTCCTTGCCTACCGTCATGTGAAACGATGAGCTGGGACGGAGACCAGAAGGTGCTGTCGACATTTCGTTCCGATCTCCCTCTGGCCGAACGTATTCGCATTCCGATTGCGGCTAGTGGAACTGTCCCTAGCAATCTCGATCGTCAGCGAGGTGCCTTGATTGCGAACACGTAGCCCAGGGCCATGGCATACCTTATGCTTGGCATTTTCTGTCAACGTGCCGCATTGAATTGCGTTACGGCAGCTGGCATTGGGCCTTAGTAGCAATCTCCAGGATACAAAGACGAAATCTTGCTTGGCTTTGAGATGTATGAAATGATGGTCGCCGCTTTCCGTTTTTGGTCCCAGCCTGACTTCGGAACCGGCCTTGAACTCTGGCGGATCATGCTCCGTTGAAGCGCATGATAGGGAGTTCGCTGGAGGACAGCGTGGCATGGCCACCGAGCGCGAGTATCAAGCGACATCCTCCATCAACGACATTAGACCAAAAAGCGCATCACCCGTGTGAGCCAAAGTCGGAAAGCGTCGGTAAGCAACGACACCAGAGGCAGGAAACTTCAGTTCGGCCGGTTCGGCAGCAACATCACCTAATGGATAGACCCGTCCCGCCGGCTGGTTCGCCTTGACTTCATCGGCCGGTTTGGCAAATGGCTCGAACAGGCCGTCGCAAGGCGCGTAGATGGAGTTGTGCGGGCTTTGATATTTGAGAATCACGGACGAGCTGGGCTCGATGCGGTCCATAGCCGGAAGAATTTCATAATCGTGCAGAACCCGTCTCAGGCCACGCTCAGCGATCCGCAGCCCACGTTGTGAGAGAGTGGCCCCGAAACCCAGCTCAGTCGTCAGAGCAGGAATTCCGTGTTGCTCAGCAGCGGCGTAGAGAGTTGACCCGGCACCTGCACCCGCGCCATGGGTAATCGCCCCAAATGGTGCGTCAAAGCTTTTCAGAAGCCGCAAAATCGCGGCAGCCTCAGCGTCGTTCCGGCCGGAGCGAGCGAGCGCGACCGGCAAATAGTCCAGCGACCGGCCTCCGGAGTGAAGATCAAGGACCACATCCGCCAGAGGAAAAAGTTCTGACGTCACATAGTGGGCGATCATTGCGGTTGGCCCACCATTTGCGTGGCCCGGAAACTCACGATTGAGGTTACCGCCGTCGAGTGGAGAATTCCGCCGACCAGCGCTAACGGCGGGCCAATTCAGAGCAGGAAGGATAATGATTCGACCGCGCAGATTTGCGCTTGAAGACAACTCCCGTGCGAGATTGCGTAGCGCGATTTGGCCCTCGTACTCGTCGCCGTGCGTTCCTGCTGTCAATAGAGCGGTTGGTCCGCTACCGCCGTTGAAACAGAGTATGGGAACAGGTATCCAGCCGTAGGCGGATATGTCGGACGAATATGGGACGCGGGCATAGTCCGCCTGCATTCCAGTTGCCGAAAAATCGATCTTGCTCCACACGCGGCTTTTCATTGTTAACCCTGTTCAGTAAGCGATCTGGCTGTCATCGCTCGGCTCACGCAACGAAATTTTCTTCGCTTGCAGGTCGACGACTAGGGCGGGACCATGCGGGCTTGATATAGATTTTACAGATCGACTGGGCAATCGCTCGGGCGCGATCTCGCTCAGAAATTCAGGACCACTTTCGGTAGCTCGAAAGACTTCTTCGGTCTGATACACGCCGCCCGTCATCTCAAGCTTGGGTTCAAGATGCAGGACCATGTCTTCCAGAATGATCTCGTTCGAGCCGGCCATCAATGATGGCAGTTCCGTTAACGCGTTACCTGAGCCGTGGCCAACACGACGCGCCGCCGTCAGGCGAGACTGGTTGCGCTCCGACCAGAGTTCCTCAAAGGGACGTAGACCATGGCGCCGGTCATCCCAGGCCTTATCTTCTCTGCTAATCGAATTGTCACGCCTCTCACGAACCCGTCAGGTCTTCCTGCTCTGGCGTTGCTTTACTGATCTTTCGCGACCCGATCCGGATCACTGATCTGATCAGCACGGCGTGCGCCTATATCAACCCAGATGAAGTTGCCGCGGGCCAATGGAACGTTGTAGTTCGGTTGTTCGTAACTCTTTCCTGCGGGATCAAAGCGAAGTGGAAGCCGGTCGACGCTATCGGCCCCCAGCGCGATCATTCGCTGCTTGAGCAATTGGCCGAACTCATATTCATCCATGTCGAGGCGCAGATCGGCCAAACTAGCAAAAAAGCTCGCCGTTGCTATGCGACGGGTCTGACGTTTGGTGGCCAGCTCGTGCTGACTTTTGACGAGCCGCTGCTGCCAGATGAGGTCGGCCTGGTGCGATAGCCTACACTTGCGCTGCGCCGCCCTCATGTAATCGATCAGTGCGATCGATCCGCGCCCAAACATGTCGGGTCCATAGTCAAATCGAACAGCAGCACCGGCCGAGAGATCATTCAGAAACTCGCCTGCGGCGGATACTGCGACTTCGGTGTAGCCATGATGATAGATGGGCTGAACATGGCGGTTCGGCCATGCTTGCGCATTGCGCTCTTCCGAGCTGCTAATGATTATTGCAATCCTGGCGCGATCATGTCGCGCAATCGCTAACAGCGGCTTGGTATCCAGAGTCCAGAATAGCGTTCTGAACCCGGAGTAATAATCACAATTCTGCCATGACGTCAGAATCACGGCATCGACATTTGCATCTGCTATGTTGGCGCACAGGCGGGCAATGACCTCCGCTTCAACCAGGCAGGTGGAGGCAATGCCATGTTGTTCTCCATCGCTTAATTTCATTTGCATGAGGTCGACTTCGCAGGCGACTGGCCGGTATGAGGGGGGTTCTGCCAAGGTTTGAAGCTGCGGCGGCTAACATCATACGTGATATACTGCTATGTCAGCCGGCTTCCTCAGAGCCGACATACCAGATATACTCGCCCAAAGTGGCGCAGCGAATCTGCCCGACGCAAGCGCCTACCAATCGTTCTAGCGCTGCAGAAGATTCTAAAAAGGGACCCAATGGTTGCAACCAAGGACGCAGATGCGCCCCGGCGGTGGTCAAACGCATCATATGAAAGGCGATGGAGGCATTGGCACAAAAGCGCACATAGGCATGATCGTGATGGATAACGCTCAGACTCTGTCACATGAAGCGCGTGGCATGCTTACCTTACCTGGCGTGGCGCTGTATCGAATCTCGACACCGGGAAATGGTGCAACTTCGCTTCGGTTGATCTATTGAAGGATGCGTTCTCTGGACTTGACGAAGCGCTGGCTCAGATCAACGCAACGCGTCCGTCGTTTGCGTTTCCACCTGAGGACAAAGAACTCCGTGACTTGATCGAGATCAATGCCTCGCTCAGAAAAATCGTGAAGGCTTTGTTGCAAGAACGATCATGAGCTACGACTTCCCTGAGCGTGATGCAACGCCTGCTACAGCGAAATAGCTTTGCGGAATCGACTATCGTTAACTACCCAAATAGCCCTCCAGACCTGCCGCTCGCGGGCCGTTCATACGATGCCGGCCGGCCCTCTTCGGGTGGTACGTATCGCGATAGGTCCGCGCAGAAAAGCAGAAGCGCTTGATATTAGGCCCCATGGACATCAGCTCGAACAACAACGAAACGCTGTGCGTCGCTCCGCCCCCCGCGTCGCTCGAAGGGTTTGCTAGTCTCTCGGTACCGCTTTATCGAGCTTCAACGATTGTTTTCCCAAACGCAGCGGCCTATCGCGCGCGTGCGACACGGTCGCCGGATGGCTATACCTATGGCCTCTCTGGAACTCCAACAACCCGGACGTTGGAGAACCAGCTGGCGGCAATTCATTCCGCAAGCCGATCTATCATCGTGCCGTCGGGGCAGTGCGCGATAACATCCGTTATGCTCGGCCTGGTGAACCATGGCGAGCACTTGTTGATCGCCGACAATGTCTATCCTCCGGTGAAGCTATTCGCGCGGACAATCCTTCAGTCCTTTGGAGTCGATACAGAGTACTTTGATCCGACTCGTCTCGCCGACCTCGACGCCAAGTTCCGACCTGGCGCAACCAAGCTAGTTTGGGTTGAGTCGCCGGGCTCAACCACGATGGAAATCTGCGATATCCCGGCCATCGCAGCGATTGGTGCGGCCGAGGCCCTGGATCGCGGCGTCGGCCTTCCAGCCGGGCTCGAGCAGGTAATGGACGCGGAGGCGACGATTCCGCGCCGACAGCTCGGCATGGTAGCTCCTCCCCGTGCCACCGGCGTCGGAGAACACGAGGATCCGCTTGATGTCATCCATGAAGGCCGAGGTCTCGGTGAGGTTGGCCGAACCGGCCCGGTTTTCGACGACCAGCCGGTCGCCCCTGCGAATGATGCGGCGCGAGCGGCCGGTCACCTCCGCGACCATATCGGTGCCGAAGCGCTGGACGACCTGGTCCAGCGCACCCGGTACCGGCGGCAACGAGGCGAGCTTCTCGATGAGGCGGTCGCGGCGAGCGACGGCGTCCCGGCTCTCGATCGGTTGGCCGTCGCGATAGACAGGCCGGGAGCAGAGATTGCCCTGCGAATCCGTGAACGGCTCGTAGAGCTGGACCGGGAAGGAATGGGCGAGATAGTCGAGGACATACTCGCGTGGGGTAATATCAACCCGAACGTCGCCCCACTCCTCGGTCGGCATCTCGGCGAGCCGACGCTCCATCAGCGCTTCGCCGGTCGAGACAATCTGGATGACGGCGGCATGGCCGGCGTCGAGATCGCACTCGATCGAGCGGATCAGCGACGGCGTCTTCATTGAGGTCAGGAGGTGACCAAAGAAGCGCTGTTTGGCGCTCTCGAAAGCCGATCGCGCGGCCGATTTGGCCTGGCCGTTCAGCGTACCGGTCTCGCCCGTGATGTTGACGGCCCGCATTGCCGCGTCGAGGTTGTTATGGATGACGCTGAACGCGCCGGCGTACGCGTCGTAGATCCGAATCTGCTCGGGCGTGAGCTGGTGCTCGACGAGCTCGTACGCGACGCCCTCGTAAGAGAGCGAGCGGGCGGCATAGAGGCCGAGCGCCTTGAGGTCGCGCGCCAGCACCTCCATCGCCGCCACGCCACCCTCCTCGATCGCCTCGACGAACTCGGCGCGGGTCGCAAACGGGAAGTCGTCGCCGCCCCACAAGCCCAACCGCTGGGCGTAGGCGAGGTTGTGCACGGTGGTCGCGCCGGTTGCGGAGACATAGACGACGCGGGCATTCGGCAAGGCGTGCTGGAGCCGTAGGCCCGCACGCCCCTGCTGGGAGGCCGCCTGGTCTCCGCGCTCGCCCTTCTGGCCTGCCGCGTTCTGCATCGCGTGGCTCTCGTCGAAGACGATCACTCCCTCGAAGTCGGAGCCCAACCATTCGGCGATCTGCCGCACGCGCGAAAGCTTGTCGCCGCGCTCGTCGGTGCGCAGCGTAGCGTAGGTGGTGAATAGGACGCCTTCAGAAAGCCGGATCGGCATGCCCTGACGAAACCGCGATAGCGGCGTCACGAGCAGCCGCTCCATGTCGAGCGCGGACCAGTCGCGCTGCGCATCTTCGATCAGCTTGTCGGATTTGCTGATCCAGACCGCGCGGCGGTGGCCCTTGAGCCAATTGTCGACAAGGATGCCGGCGACCTGCGGCCCCTTGCCCGCACCGGTGCCGTCACCCAAGAACCAGCCGCGGCGAAAGCGGACGGCATTTTCTGCATCGTCGCGCGCGGCCGCCACAACATCAAAGGTCGCATCCACCGTCCAGGAGCCCGCAAGAAACTCGGAGTGCGCCTCGCCGGCATAGATGACGCTCTCAAGCTGGGCGTCCGACAGAGTGCCATTCGCCACGAGATTGGCCGGCAGATGGGGCCGGTAAGACGGCCTCGGCGGCGCGACCGAGGCCATCGCGGCGGACTGCACGAGTTTGGTGGGGTGCGCATGCGCGTCCGGAATGCGGATCGCCTGCAGCGCGTATTCCTCATAAAGCGCGTCGGTGAGCCGGGCGCCTTCCGGAGGCGTCCACTCGACCGTCTCGTAGGTGAGTTCGACGCCCTCTGCCCCACCATCTTGCGAAGTGGAAGGCGGTGGCGCAAAGGCGCCGACCGGCCGCGGCGTCGCGGGGCGCCTGATCGCATCGACCATGACGGGGGTGGCAACAGGCAGCCTCGGAGGCACATGCTGGGTCACCCAGTCAAGCAAGGTAGCGACATCGCCCGGCATGCCGGGCGAGGCTGGAAAGAATTTCGGCTCTGCGGCGGGCTGCTTGTCGATCACCAGCAGCCGTGTGCCGGTCTGCGTTCCGTGTTTCGCGTAGACCACGCCATGGATTGCGGCAGAAAACACGACCCGCCCGCGTTGCTGGAGGCGAACGAAAGCATCTCGCCACGCCGGATTATCCGGCGCAAGGCTCGCGCCGGTAATGGCAACCAGACGCCCACCGTCGCAAAGACGCGCCAAGGCCGAAGTGGCGTGCCGGAAAGCCGCGTCCGCCATTCGTCGATCGACACTCACCAATGCCGAGAACGGCGGGTTCATCAAGACGACGCTCGGGACGACAGCGGCGTCGAGATGATCATCGATCTGGGCGGCGTCTAACCGCGTAACCTTGACGTTGGAAAACAATTGGTCGAGCAATTCTGCGCGGCTCTCGGCCAGCTCGTTCAATACCAAGCCGCCGCCGGCGAGTTCGGCAAAGATGGCGAGCAAGCCGGTCCCCGCGGACGGCTCCAGAACCCAGTCGGACGGCGTGATGCCGGCCGCGGTGCATGCGGCAAGCCCAAGTGGGATCGGCGTCGAGAATTGTTGAAAGGCCTGGCTGTCCTCGGAGCGCCGTGTTTGGGTCGGCAGACAGCGCGCGATTTTCGCGAGCATCGGCAGCATCGCGGCCGTTGAGCCAGCCTTGGTCCGGATAGCCGGGCCGAACTTGCGAAGGAACAGAACGGTTGCCGCCTCGCAGACATCATAGGCGGTCTTCCAGTTCCAGACGCCAGTGGCGTCGGAAGCGCCGAAGGCAGCTTCCATGGCGTTACGCAGCACAGCGGCATCAATGCGACGGCCGCGCTCGAGATCAATCACGAGCTGTCGCGCGGCCTTGACGGCGGCGGAGGTGAGAGTTGCAGCGGCGCGCATCGAGAGCGGCGCGGCGGCAGCGCCGCCGGCGAGAGATTGGGTCATGACAGGATTTCTTTCGGAGAGCAGGAAACGGGTCGAACCATCCGGCGCTCTCCTTAAAACCCGACGGCTCAAACCCTTGCCGGCCCGGCTCTCCCTTTCAGTCCTCGCCCCTAAAAAATGGGGACCGGCGCGGCACACCAGTCCCCAAGCAATTGTCGGACGGCCACAGCCATCCCGTTCTAGATGTCACTCAGCCGCATCGAGCTGTTGCGGATCATCGTCGCTCGCGTTGTCCTGATCCTCGTCCTTGCCGAGGAATTCGGGCAGCGGGCCCGCTTCACTCTCCTGCTCCACTGACGCCGCATTGGGATCGACGAGACGCAGCGGCTCCGGCAACCAGCCCGAACCATCGAGCAGACGCTCAGCCTCCTTGGCCATGTCCGCCTTCTTCAGGTGGTCGATCAATTGTGCGGACGATTCACCCTTGGCTTCCCGCACTGCCTCCAAAATGCGAGGCTTGGTGACCCGACCGAGATAGTTGTCGACGGAGGGCTTCCAGCCCGCACGAACCATGTCGAGGTCGACAGCGCGTGCCAGCACATCAGCCTGGCCGAGCCGGGAGCCGACGCCGTGGGCGGAGACGCGACCCTGATTGTAGCGGTTAGCCGGCTCATAGACGGCGTTGACCGCAAACGAGGCGCAGTGCGCGAACAGGGATGCCTGCGCACCGCCATCGAGGGCCGTGAGCGCATTCCAAAGATCGTTCTCGCTGTCCGGCAATCTTGCTTTCCAGGACTCATGCCGCGCCTCAACGGCATTCGCGGACGCGCTTTCCCTCAAGCCAGGCGCTTGAGCCGGAAAGGCCGGCGTCCGAAGGCCGATCTCAAGGCAGCTTCCAGACGACGCGAACCGGTAAAAGGCCGTCAGCACGAAGTTGTGCAGCACCGCCTGGAACGCAATCGCAGGATTTTCCGCCAGCGCATCCCGCAACGCCAGCGTGCGATGCGCCGTCAGCTCGGTGATGAGCCGATCCGGCAGAGGTTTCGTCGTGTCCTCATCATCTTCTTCCGCGTCAGCAGCGCCACCCGCGACCGCGATGACCGTGCGTTGGACGGAAGTACCAGCCGCCTTCCCCTCGATCGACTGGGTGTCGTCGGCATGTCCGACCTCAGGATCGTTTGCCGACAAATCGTCCCCCGGCCGGACGTAACCCCGATCCACCGAGAGGCGCCCTTCGGAATCGATGCTGATGAAGACACCGGCGCGGGCGATCTCGGCCGGATCGTAAATCATCGGCCGGTCTTCGAACGCCATCAGTGCCGTCTCGATTTCGCCGAGACGCTGATCGACCTCATCGGGCAACTCGTCGGCATCCTGATAATCGGATTCAAGCCTGGCTTGCTCGGCGTTGAGCGCGTCGATGGTGGCCTGTTCCTCCTGGGAAAGGTCCACCAGTTTGCCCTCGATTTCGCGTAGGCCCTCCGTGTGGCCGTAGGGGAACTCGACGGCGACCGAAATCCACTTCCACCCTTCGGCCGCAATCGTCTCGGCTTCGGCCTTGAGCTTTTCTGTCACGAGACGGTCGAGCAAGGCGATATCCTGGAGCCAGCCGCCATCATCGTGCTCGAACAGATCCCGCAAAACGCCGCCACCAGCCTGCGCGTAAGCGTCGAGCCCAATGAACTGAACGCGGCGATCGGACGCGCGCACGGTATGTTCCGTGAGCATTCGCCGGATCTGATAGGGCTCATCATAGCCGGATCGGCTGACGTTCTCCCAGAGCTGCTCCTGCCTGGCGTGGTCGGCTGTGACAGAGAAAGCCGTGAGTTGCTCGAGTGTCATGCCGTCTTCGGCATAGACGTCGTGGAGTTTTGGCGACACCGACGCCAGCCGAAGTCGTTGCTTCACGACGGCCGGTGTCACGAAATGTCGGGCAGCGATATCCTCCTCGGATAGGCCGGCGCCACTCAAGGTCTTGAAGGCTCGGAACTGATCGAGCGGATGAAGCCCTACCCGCTCGTCATTCTCGGCAAGCGAATCGTCTTCAGCGATGCCCCCCTGCGCACGACACAAGGAACGGCCTGGGTCTTTGCCATCCGCTTCTGCTTTACGAGAAGGTCCAGCGCCCGATAACGCCTGCCGCCTGCCGGCACCTCGAACATGCCGGTCTCATTGCCTTCGGCATCCACAACCGCCCGCACGTTGAGACTTTGCAGCAGCGTACGCTGCGCGATGCTTTCAGCGAGCTGCTCGATGGAAATGCCCGCCTTCACATGCCGGACATTGGACTGGCTCAGCACCAGCTTGTTGAACGGAATATCGCGTGAGGGCGAAAGCGTGATCTTTTGGACAGCCTTGGTCATATCGATTCTCCACGACGGCGGCCGGGAGCCTCTCTCTCGGCCTCCAACCCGTCGCGAAAACCGCCGCTGCCCTCTCACTCTCGTGCTCGCGGTTGACGGAGGAGAACCTCACGCCGCTTCCTGATTCGCTCTCTCCGTGGTGATGTCGACAACCACTTCCGGCAGGAAGCCAAGGAGATAGTCCGCAACCTTGCTGGCCTGCGAAGCAGCTCGCACGATCGCACGATTATCCTCTCGCAGGACCTCCAACCAGGAGCCAATATAATCGGCGTGCCGCACCGTGGGCACGATACCAAGCGACGCGCAACCGAACGCAGAGGAGATTTCCGCAACATATCCTGACAGTCCAGCCCTTATTTGAAATTTTACGCCGCTGGAGATGGTGCTGATCATGCTGCCATCTCC